>JARIBR010000233.1 GCA_029258695.1 Quadrisphaera sp. | reverse complement strand
ATCCAGGCTGAGGGGTCGACGAGGGTCATGGCGTCTCCGGAGGATGGGTTGAGCGACGGGTAACGATTAGGCTCTGACGAAACCCTACCAGTATGATGGAGCGATGACGACACCACATCGGATGGTTAGGCTGCGGCCGTGCAGCTCCACAGCGAGGTCGACCGCGCGGCCGGGCACGTCGAAATCGCGCCGGGCCTGCGCGGCTGGGCGGCGATCGTGGTGACCGGCACGGTGGGCGGCTACCGGGTGCGCCTCGACGTCGAGGGCACCGAGGCTGCCGGGGGAGCGACGGGCCGCTTCGTGTGTCGCGTGCTGACCGTGGACGACCCGGCGACGGGGCTCCCGGTGACCACCGAGGGGCTGCGCGGCATTCCCGTGGCGACGATCCTGGCCGACCAGGCGCGCGGCTGGGTCTTCGCCGTCGGTGGGGGAGAGTGCGCCAGCACGGACCCCTCGCAGCTCACCGCGCAGGACTACGCGGCCATGCGGGCGGCCGGGCCGACGCCGCGCACGCTGGCCGCTGTGGCGGCGATCTACCGCCTCGCCCTCGTCGTGGACGGCAAGCCCACGCTGACGGTCGAGCAGATTTTCGGCGTTCCCAAGCCCACCGCGGGCCGCTGGGTCGCCCTGGCGCGGGAGCGCGGGCACCTGGGCCCGTCCGAGGGCCCCGGCAAGGCGGGCGGTTGAGGTGGGACGCCCGCCGACGCCCGTCGGCACCGCAGGGCGCATCAGCACCACCCAGCTGGCCTCAGGGCGCTTCGTTGCCCGAGCCCGTTACCGCGACGACGACGGGGTCAGCCGCAAGGTCGAGGCGGCCGGCTCGTCAGCCGCTGCAGCGACCCGCGCGCTGAAGAGCGCGCTGGCGCAGCGCCGAGCCGCCGCCAGCGACGAGATCAGCGGCACCACGCGGCTCGCCGTGGTGCTGGACCGGTGGTTGGCCGAGGAGGTCGACGACGGCCGGCGCGCGGCCAACACCCGGGTCCGCTACCGCGAGGTGGTCACGCTGCACATCGCCCCGCGCATCGGCGCTCTGCTGGTGCGCGAGTGCACCGTGCCGCGCCTGGAGCGGTTCGTGCGTGAGGTGACCGCCGAGGTCGGCGCCCCGAGCGCCAAGGTCGCTCGCACCTGTCTGGCCGGCGCCTTGACCCTCGCGGTGCGGCACGGGGCGCTGGCGGTCAACCCGGTGCGCGAGGTCTCGTCGCCCCGCATCGAGCACCGCGAGGTCCGCGCTCCTTCGCCCGAGCAGATCCGGGCGCTGCGGTGGGACCTGGCGGCCGACGTGCGAGCCGCGGCGGTCGACCTGCCGGCGCTGGTCGACGTACTGCTCGGTACCGGAGCCCGCATCGGCGAGGCGCTGGCACTTCGCTGGTCCGACGTCGACATGGCCGCGGGCACCGTGGCGCTGACCGGCACGGTGGTGCGCGAGCGCTACCCCGACCGTCCCGGCGTCCTGGTTCGTCAGGACACCACCAAGGGCCACCGGCCCCGGTCGCAGCTGCTGCCGACGTTCGCCCTCGCGGCGCTGGCCGCCCAGCGGGATAGGGGGAGGCCCGGCGGCGAGCACGGACTCGTCTTCCCGTCGGCCGCGGCGACGCTGCGCGAGGTGGCCACCGTCGAGAAGCAGTGGCGCGGGTTCAAGGCCCGTCACCCGCGCTGGGCCGACGTCACCTTCCACAGCTTCCGGCGCGCCGTGGGCACCGCCGTCGAGCGGGGCGCCGGCATGGCGGTGGCTGCCGCGGTGCTCGGTCACAGCTCGCCGCAGGTCACCGCGCGGCACTACGTCGAGCGGGCACCGCTCGGCCCGGACGTCACCACGGTGCTGGACGCGTTCTCCGACGTTCTCGCCGGGTTTCCGCCGGGCCAGGCCGTCGACGGTGCTGTCGACGACGAAGGATCGGCCTCAGACAAAGGAGAGAGTGGGGCGAGCGGGGCTCGAACCCGCGACCGAGGGATTATGAGTCCCCTGCTCTGACCGACTGAGCTACCGCCCCTCGCCGGCTGACGGTACCGGCCGTCCCGCGGGATCGTCCGAGGACGGCCTCACCGGGGCTGCAGCACCCGCAACCCCAGCGACGACGCGGCGTCCGCCTGCTCCTGGTCGTACGTGACGATCGCGTCCACCCCGATGCGCAGGGCGACCGTGAGGTGCAGCGCGTCCTGCGACCGGAGGCCGCTCGCCTGACGAGGGGCATTCATCAGGTCGGTCCGCAGCAGGTCGATCAGCGTCAAGCTCTCCAGCACGCCGATGATGGTGTCGACGACGCCCTCGTCTCCCCGTGGACCGGCAGCGCAGTGCAGCTCGGTGTGCAGCAACCAGCTCGAGACGAGCCGGTCATCAGCGCCGAGAGAGTCCAGGGCGACGCTGAGCACGGCCGACTCGTCCTCCTCGACCACCAGCTTCATCGCAGCGGACGTGTCGAGGTAGAGCCTCACCACCGGCCACGGAGGTCGTCGATGATCTCCGCGGTCGACCTGGTCGACCTGACCCGCTCGAGCGCCGCGAACCCGCCGGGGGGGCGCAGAGCCGGACGTGCCTGCCCCTGCTCGACCAGGTCCTCTATCGGATCGCTCGGTGGCGGGACGATGAGGGCGGCGACCCGACCGTTGTTCGTCACCCGGACGGTCTCACCCGCGGCGACCGCACGGAGGATCTCACCGCTGCTGTTGCGCATCTCGCGGTGCGTCACCGTTCGCATGTCGCACAGCGTAGCGCACCTGATCATCGGAGGTCGTGGACCGATCTCGCGCCCCGGACGATCACCGCCCACCGCGCCCACGACGCGACATCACGCGCCGGGTGCGAGGATCGTCCGGCACCGCCGCCGCCGTCAGGTCTGGAGTCCCGTGAGCCGCATCGTCGCCGTCGCACCCGTCCTGCCGCCGGAGCGGCACCGCCAGTCGGAGGTCTCGACGATGGTGCGGGAGATGGTGCTCCCTGGCGGGGACGCGGACACGTCCTCGCGGGCGCGCCTGCTGGACAAGCTGCACGCGAACTCGGGGATCTCCTACCGCCACCTCGCCCTGCCGCTGGCGGACTACGAGAAGCTCGGCGGCTTCACCGACGCCAACGACGCCTTCCTGCGGGTCGGCACCGAGCTCGCCGCCGAGGCGGTGACCACCGCGCTGAAGCAGGCCGACCTCACCCCGTCCGACGTCGACGCCGTCTACTCCACCACCATCACCGGCCTCGCCGCCCCGTCGCTCGAGGCGCGCCTCGTCGGCCCGCTGGGGATGCGCCCCGACGTCAAGCGCGTGCCGATCTTCGGGCTCGGGTGCGTGGCCGGCGTGGCTGGCCTGGCGCGCGTGCACGACCACCTCGTCGGGCATCCCGACGACGTCGCGGTGCTGCTCTCCGTCGAGCTGTGCTCCCTGACGCTGCAGCGCGACGACACCTCCACCGCGAACCTCGTCGCCTCGGGGCTGTTCGGCGACGGGGCGGCCGCCGTGGTGGTGGTGGGGGAGCGGCGCGCGCGCCGCCTCGGCCTGCCGGGCCCGGAGATCGTCGCCACCCGCAGCCGCTTCTACCCCGACACCGCCGACATCATGGGCTGGGACGTCGGCGGCACCGGCTTCAAGATCGTGCTCGGGGCGTCGGTGGCCGACGTCGTCGAGGCCCACCTCGGCGACGATGTCGACGCCTTCCTCGCCGGTTCCGACCTGGAGCGCGGCGACGTCGACGCGTGGCTCGTCCACCCCGGCGGCCCGAAGATCCTCCAGTCGGTGAGCGCCGCGCTGGCGTTGGGCGACGGCGCGCTCGCCCGATCCTGGGACCAGCTGGACGCCACCGGCAACCTCTCCTCGGCGGCGGTGCTCCACGTCCTGGCCCGCGCGGTCGACGACGCACCCGCCCCCGGCACCCGAGGACTCATGATGGCCATGGGCCCGGGGTTCTGCGCCGAGCTCGCGCTCCTGCGCTGGCCCGAGGACGACGCCGAGCCCGAGCCCGTATGAGCAGCGCGGCCTGGTTCACCCTGCTCGTCGCCGCCGTCGCGCTCGAACGGGTCGTCGAGCTGGTCATCTCCCGCCGCAACCTCGCCGCAGCCATCGTTCGAGGCGGCTACGAGAGCGGGAAGGGCCACTTCGCGGCGATGGTCGCCCTGCACACGGCGCTGCTGATCGGGGCCGTGGCCGAGGTGTGGGTCGCCGACCGGCCGTTCCTGCCCGGCCTGGGCTGGACGATGCTGGCGCTGGCGCTCGCGTGCCAGGTGGGGCGCTACGTCGTCATCGCGACGCTCGGCCAGCAGTGGAACACCCGGATCGTCATCGTCCCGGGCGCCGGAGCGGTGCGCCGCGGCCTCTACCGGTGGGTCAAGCACCCCAACTACGTCATCGTGGTGGTCGAGGGGATCGCGCTGCCGCTCGTGCACACTGCCTGGGTGACCGCGACGCTGTTCACCGTGGCCAACGCCGTGCTGCTCCTGCGCTTCCGGATCCCCGCCGAGGACGCCGCGCTGCGCGACCTCGGTGACCCAGCCCCTGCCGTCCCGCGCGGGGCGGGGAGCCGATGAGCCCGGCGCCACCCCGGACCCTGCGCACCCTGCCGCGCCTGGCCCCCACCGCCCCGCTGGTGCGCGAGCTCGTCGTCGTCGGCGGCGGACCCGTCGGCCTGGCCGCGGCCATCGAGGCGCGGACGGCCGGCCTGCGGGTCCTCGTCGTCGAGCCCCGCACCGGCGCGATCGACAAGGCCTGCGGCGAGGGCCTCATGCCCGGGGCCGTGGCTGCCCTGGCGCGCCTCGGCGTGGACCCCGAGGGTCACCGGCTCACGGGCATCACGTATGCAGGTGCCAGCGGCAGGCCCCGCGCCGAGCACCGCTTCGCCGGGGCTCCGGGGCGCGGGGTGCGGCGCCCGACGCTGCACGCCGCCCTGGCCGAGCGCGCCCGGGAGCTGGGCGTCGACGTGCTGAAGGCCAAGGTCGCCGACGTCACCCAGGACGGCACCTCGGTGCGCCTCCACCTCGCCGAGCGCACCCGGGGCGCGCCCGCCGGCTTCGTCGACGCCCGGTGGGTCGTCGCCGCCGACGGCCTGCACTCCCCCGTGCGCCGGGCCCTGGGCGTCGACCGCGGGGGTGACGGCCGGCGCTACGCGGTGCGCCAGCACGTCGCGGTGGCGCCCTGGTCGGACCAGGTGGAGGTCTTCTGGGGCCGCGATCTCGAGGCGTACGTGACACCGGTGGCAGACGACGAGGTGGGTGTGGCCGTCCTCGGGCGGCGCGGCGCGGGGCTGACGCTCGCCGGGGCGCTCGAGCAGCTCCCGGCCCTGGCGGAGCGGCTGAGAGGCGCGGAGACGACGAGCACGGCGCGCGGCGCCGGCCCGCTGCGCCAGCGCAGCACCGCCGTGGTCGTGGGGCGGGTGCTGCTGGCCGGCGACGCGGCCGGCTACGTCGACGCGCTCACCGGGGAGGGCCTCATGGTGGGCATGGCCACCGCGCGGGCCGCCGTGGAGACCGTCGCCGCGGCCGCGGCGTGCGCCACGCCCACCGCGGCGGACGCCGAGGCGGCGCGCTACACGGCCCACTGGACGCGCGTGACCCGCAGCTACCGGTGGCTGACCTCCGCGCTGGTCACGGCGACGCGCACCCGCGCAGGGCGTCTGGCCGTCGTGGCGCTCGCCGCGGCGGTGCCGGGGCTCTTCGGCGCCGCGGTGGAGCAGGTGGGGCGCACCGCCGACGCCTGAGGGTGGTGGCTGCTAGCCTGCTGCTGCGTCGGCGGCGCCCGGACCGAAGGGTCTCCCGGGTGCGCCAGCGGTCCCGCATAGCTCAATTGGCAGAGCAGCCGGCTGTTAACCGGCAGGTTCTTGGTTCGAGTCCAAGTGCGGGAGCCACCATCACCGGGCCAGAAGGCCCCTCAGTCGTCCGCTGACGGACGCCGCCTCTTCGCCTTGACCGACCTGCGCGCTGCAGCAGCGGCGCCCGCGCGCCGCACCGAGCCGCGGGTGGGCCTCGTCGGGCGTCGGCGCGGCGGAGGAGGCGCGGCCGCGGCGTCGAGCAGCACCTGGAACCGCGCCCGCGCCGCGTGGCGATTCGCGAGCTGGCCGCGGTGCTCCGAGGCGGTCACGACGAGCACGCCGGAGCGCAGCCGCGGCGCGAGGGCGGCCAGCACACGCTCGCGCCGGGCTTCCCCGGACGCCGCCAGCGCCGGTGAGGCGGCGGCGTCCCACACCAGCTCCACGCGCGAGTCCGCGGTGTTGACGGACTGGCCGCCGGGGCCGGACGAGCGTGAGAACCGCCACGTCAGCTCCGCGTCGGGGATGTTCAGCTGGGCGATGGTGGCACCTCGTCGGCGCCCGGCCCGCCGGGGTCGTCCCGGGGGATGACCTTCGCGCGCGACAGCGGGTCGGCGACCAGGTCGCCCACCCCCTCCACCGAGCGTGGCATCGGCTCCTGCTCCTGGTCCTCCTCGGGAGGCGGCAGGTCGCCGGCTCCGAGGCGCTCCGGTGCGTCGGCCCAGGGGGCGCCGCCGTCGTCGTCGCCCTCGCGGGCCATCGCCGCAGCGAGCGCCTCCACGTCCTCCGGGGAGTCCAGGGAGATCTCGTCGGGAGCGCCGTGCGGCGGCGTCGGGGAGCTCATGGGACGTTCCTACCCTGCGGGGGTGACCGACGACCACTCGAGACCGTTCCCGGAGCCCCCCGAGGAGACGCCGGCCAGCCCGGGCGCGCCGTCCGTGGTCGTGCTCGACGTCGCCAACGTCATGGGATCGCGGCCCGACGGGTGGTGGCGTGACCGCGCCGGCGCGGCTGCACGGGTGCTCGCCGGTGGCGCCGCGGCGTGCGCTGCGGCGTACCGACCGGGCGCTCGCTCGGGGGTGGTCGCGGTCGTCGCGGTGCTCGAGGGAGCTGCCCGCGCCGCCGCCGACCCGGGCGTCGCCGGTCTCGAGGTGGTCCGCGCGCCCGGCTCCGGGGACGACACCGTCGTCGAGGTCGCCCACCGCCTCGTCGGGTCCGGCGCCGGCAGGGTCGTGGTGGTCACGGCGGACCGGGGTCTGCGCGAGCGCCTGCCGGCCGGCGCGGACGCGGCCGGCCCGCGCTGGTGGTGGGACGTGGTCGAGCAAGGCCCTCGCACGGCGACGACGCCGGGAGCCTGACGGGGGTGCGCCGGACCGGGAAGCGCCTCTCGGCGCGATGGCCGCTCGTGGCGGCTTCAGGTGGAGCCCGGGGCTACCGCGGCCCGGCGCCCGTCAAGTGTAGACCGCCCCCGCTGCGGCGGGACAACACCTCGCTCACCGCGGGCTCACCGCTCACCCGGGACGGGGTCGCCCTCGCCCAGGGGCCAGCGGTGGGCTGCGGCGGCGGCCTCGAGCTGCTCGGCCGTGCGCACCAGGCGGACCGCGGCGATGCCGCTGGCGTCGTCGCTGCGACCCTCGGAGGTCTCCTGGCCGCGCCCGGCGGCCACCACGCGAGCGAAGGCAGCGGCCCGCTCGAAGGTGGTGGCGACGTCGCCGACGGCCACGCCGCGCAGGACGGCATCGGCCAGCTCACGCACCTCGTCGGGCCCGGGCGGGTCGCCCACCCCGGCGACGACCTCCGCGACGGGAGCGCTGCGGCGTCCCGCGTCGAACTGCCGCGCGGCGCCCGCCGGGTCGAGGTGCACCCACTGGCGCAGGGTGTAGAGCCGCCACAGGGCCCCGGCGAGGGACTCCGCCGGGGCGTCGGCCCACAGCTCGGCGAGGACCTCCAGACCGTGCTCGTCGGCGAGGGAGACCAACCGTGCGACGACCTCCGCGTCATGGCCCTCGTCGGCGCCGCGGGCGCTGGTGACGAGCAGGCGCGCCGTGGTCGTGGCGACCTCCGAGCGCAGCGCCGGGTCGCCGCCGCCGGAGACGGTGTCCATGGCGCCCGGCCCCAGGAAGGTGGGGCGCCGCGGGCGGGGTGTTCCGGGGTTGTCGGGCACCGGGCCATGCTGCCACCGGAGCGGGCTCCCGCGAGCCCGAGCCCGCACCCGAGCCCGCACCCGGGCCCGCACCTGGGCCAGCACCCGGGCCCGACGCGGCGACACGGGCGCACGAGCGATGCTGCACTTCGGCGCCGGGGACGATACGGTCGCGCCCACGGTGGTCCACCTCTTCCGTGTGGTGGCTCAGCGTGGTGTTCAATGCACTGTCGGCGACTTTGTCGGCGGTGAGGTTCTCGCTCCGCCCGTGACGTCGTTGGGGAAGACGCACATCACGAACGAGTCGGAGGGCCGCTGCAGTGACGGACGACATCACCCGCGGGGTGCTCTACGTGCACTCTGCACCACGAGCGATCTGCTCCCACGTGGAGTGGCGCGCCGAGGACGTGCTCGGCGTGCCCGTGCGCATGGACTGGACCGAGCAGCCGGCCGCGCCCGGGCTCCTGCGCGGCGAGGTGCCCTGGCACGGTCCGGTGGGGATCGGTGCCCGCCTGACGTCCGCGCTGCGCGGCTGGGTGCACCTGCGGTTCGAGGTCACCGAGGAACCGGCCCCCGGCGTCGACGGCGCCCGCTGGAGCCACACCCCCGAGCTCGGCATCTTCCACGCCACCACGGACGCCATCGGCAACGTCGTCGTCCCCGAGGCCACCCTGGCCGCCGCCGTGGAGGCTGCCGCCGACGACCCGGCGGCGCTGTTCGACGCGATCGCCCTGGCGCGCGGGGCCGCCTGGGACGCCGAGCTCGAGCCGTTCCGCCACGCCGGTGAGGGTGCGCCCGTGCGCTGGCTGCACCGGGTCGGCTGACCGCCCGCGGTCGCGCCGGGGATCAGGCGGCGCGGGCCCGGACCAGGCGCCGGGCACCGCCGATCGAGGATCAGGCGCCGGCGAAGGCCAGCGCGACGTTGTGGCCGCCGAACCCGAACGAGTTGTTCAGCGCGATCCCCTCACCCAGCTCACGCGGCTCGCCGTGGACGACGTCGAGCCCGACGTCGGGGTCGAGGTCGTCGAGGTTGATGGTCAGCGGCGCCAGGCGGCGGTGCAGCGCGAGCACGGTGAAGATCGACTCGACCGCTCCGGCAGCACCGAGGAGGTGGCCGGTCATCGACTTCGTCCCGCTGACCGCCACGTGGTCGAGGTCGTCGCCGAGGGCGGCGCGCAGCGCCATGACCTCCGCGACGTCCCCCACGGGCGTGGACGTGGCGTGGGCGTTGATGTGCACCACGTCCGCCGGGGTCAGCCCGCCGGTGGTCAGCGCCTCGGTCACGGCGCGGCTGGCTCCCGCCCCGGTGGGCTCGGGGGCCGCGATGTCGAAGGCGTCGGCGGAGATGCCCACGCCCGCCACCTCGGCGTAGACGCGGGCCCCGCGCGCCGCCGCGTGCTCGGCGGACTCCATGACCATGAGCCCCGCCCCGTCGCCCATGACGAAGCCGTCGCGGCCGGTGTCCCAGGGCCGCGAGGCGTCCTGGGGAGCGTCGTTGCGCGTCGACAGCGCCCGCATGGCACCGAAGGAGGCCAGCGTCAGCGGGTGCACGCAGGCCTCGGTGCCACCGGCGACCACCACGTCCGCCCGGCCGGCGCGGATCATCGACCACGCCTGCGCCACCGCCTCGGCCCCCGACGCGCACGCCGAGACGGTGGAGTGGGCTCCCGCCCGCGCCCCGAGGGCCAGGCTGACGGCGCCGGCCGCCGAGTTGGGCATGAGCATCGGGACGGTCATCGGCAGGATCCGCCGTGCCCCGCGGGTGCGCAGCACCTCCCAGGCGTCGAGCGTGGTCCACAGCCCCCCGATGCCGGTCGAGCAGACCACCGCCAGACGCTCCGGAGCGACCTCCGGAGCGCCGGCGTCAGCCATCGCCGCCCGCGCGGCCACCACCGCCAGCTGACCCGAGGGGTCCAGCCGCTTGGCCTCGTGGCGCGGGAGGACGTCGAGCGGCGGCGGCGTGGTCCGCGCCGCGAAGCCGGTGGCCAGCCCGTAGGTCTGCGCCCAGTCCTCCTCGATCGTCACGACCCCGGAGCGCCCGGCCAGCACCGCCTCGAAGCTGTCGTGGGCGGTGGACCCCACGGGGGTCATCGCCCCCACCCCGGTCACGACGACGCGGGGCGGGGACGCCGGCTGTGGTGCGCTCGACATGGTGGACCTCTCGA
>JARIBR010000200.1 GCA_029258695.1 Quadrisphaera sp. | reverse complement strand
GGAGGACCCCCGTGACCTCGACGCGGTGCGCGTGGTCAGCACCTGGCTCGCCGGCGAGCAGGTCCACACCACGGAGGAGGAGCACCGTGGCTGAGGCCACGGCGGATCGGGCGGGGGCGCCGCAGCCACGGTGTCACACCGTCGCGTCGAGCAGCAGGCTCACCCGCCGTCCCCGCAGAAGGCTCCGGCGATCTCGTCCGGCAGGGTGTCGTCGTCGTCGTCGGTGCGCACCCGCCCCCGCCACGCCCCCGGCTCGCGTCGCGCCGGTGCCTCGCCCCAGTACCGCAGGTGGCTGCGGTGCAACCACCCGTCCACCCAGGCGCGGTCCGGCTCCTCGGGCAGCGGCGAGCTGGTGCGCAGGTCCGCGAGCCGCGCGGCGAGGTCGTCCACCTGCGCCAGCACGTCCTCCATCGCCACCTCACCGCGCCGGACGGCGCGCAGGTGCTCGCGCGCCGGCTGCGGGATCGGGAGGGTGAGACGGCCGGTGGTCAGCAGCTCGACGCCCTGGATCCCCAGCCGCAGGGCGTGCATCGCGAACTTCGTGTCGTATCCGTGCTGCGCCACCAGCTCGGGGCGGTTGGTGCGCGCGGACCGGCTGCCGACCATCCGGTCTCGCTGGGCGCTGAGATACCCCCGGAACGTGTCCGCGGCCGCCCGGGAGGCGAAGCGCTCGGCGTTCGCGCGCAACTCATGCCCGGCCGCGTCGACGAAGACCACCTCCTCCTCCGGCACGTAGAGCGGCAGCAGCACCGTGGGGTTGCCCGCGAGCGCGAGGCGGGCCCACTTCCGGGCGGCGTAGACGACCACGTCGAGGTCGCCGGCGCCGCTGCGCTCGTCCAGGCCACCGTCGCGATCCCAGGCGGTGTGGGCCTCGAACTGCTCGAAGACCCGTCGGTGGGTGCGTCCCTGCGGGTCGGTGGCCGCGAGCCGGGCGATGCCGGTGACGAACGCCGCCGGCTCCAGGGCGATCCCCATCTCGTCGCGGTCGTCCGCGCCCGCGATGGCCGTGCCGTGCACCCCGCTGCCCACCTGCACCCGCAGGACCATCCCGTCCTGGGCCACGCGCCGGGCAGGATCGCTGCCGTGCGGGTGGTAGCGCTGCACCACGGGCAGGGCGCGGGCGTCGGCGGGGTCCACGACGCCAGCATGCAGCGCCGTCCGGGGCCGGCGCGAGGGGTTTGCCGTGGGGCGCCACCGCAGCCGCCGCGTCAGACCGCCGTCACCCGCGAGGCCACCACGGCGCCGACGAGGAGCGCCGCCATCATCGAGCCCATCGCGAGCACGCTCTGCTGGCCGAGCACACCGGTCAGGGGCGTGGCCGCGGCGCCGGCCAAGAAGGAGAGCCCGCCGCTCAACGAGGCCGCCGTCCCGGCGGAGCGGCGCCCGGCCTCCTGCGCGAGCACCGTCGTGGACGGGATGACCAGACCCATCCCCGCCACGGCCACGGCCAGGAGCACCCACACCCCCGCGAGCGAGGGGTCGTCGCCGCCGAGCGCGGCCACGACGACGAGGAGCACGGCGGCGCTCGCCGAGGCGAGCAGGCCCACCGCGCGCAGGCGGGCCGCTCCGCGGCGGACCACCTGCGCGCGGAAGACCACCGACGCGGCGGACATCGCGGCGGCGTTGGTCGCGAAGACCAGCGTGTAGAGCCCCTGCCCCATGCCCAGCTGGGTCTGCAGCACGAACGACGAGCCGCCGATGTAGACGAAGAACCCGCCCGTCGCGAGGCACTGGACCACCACGGGGCCGCGGAACCTGGCGTCGCGCAGCAGGTCGCCCGAGCGCACGAAGAGCTGGCGGACCCCGGCGGGCTGGCGTCGTGCCGGCTCGAGCGTCTCGGGGATGCCCCGCAGCACGGCGACGAGCATCGCCGCCCCGAGCAGGGCGAGGAAGACGAAGATCTCTCGCCACCCGCCGACGAGGAGGATCAGCCCGCCGACGGCCGGCGCGACGACCGGCCCGAGGAGGGTGATGGCGGCGAGCGTGCCGAACATCCTGGCGGCGTCCGGTCCGGTCCAACGGTCGCTGACGACGGCCCGGCCCACGGCCACGCCGCCACCGGCGACGAGCCCCTGGACCAGCCGGAGGCCCACGAGCACCAGGCCGCTGGGGGCCAGGGCGCACGCCACGGACGTCACGAGGAAGGCGGCGGCGCCGAGCACCAGCAGCCGTCGCCGACCGAGCGCGTCGCTCACCGGCCCCAGCACCAGCTGTCCCACGGCGAGCCCGGCGAGGAAAGCGGTGACCGTCAGCTGCGCGATGGTGTCGGACGTGGACAGCTGCTCGCGCACCTCCGGGAGCGCGGCGAGGTAGGTGTCGGTGGCGAAGGGCCCCACGCCGGTGAGGAGGACGAGGGCGATGAGGGACGGCTTGGCCCCGGTGCGTCCCACCGGCTCATGAGAGCACGACGGGAGACCGTCGCGGTCAGGGCGTGGCAGCCACCGGCGGTGGGGTGGTGAGGGCGGCGTCCAGCATCCCCAGCGACCGCAGCCACACGGCCGCGAGGAAGCACAGCCCGCTCCACAGCTCGACGACCTCCTCGGCGCTCTGCTCCACGCGCTCCGCGGCCACCGACCACGTGGCGGGATCGACGGAGTCCGCGGCCACCGCGACGCCCGCCAGCACCACGCCGAGCAGCAGGGCCACGGCCGCGGCGGTGTCGGGCCGCACGAGCCGCCACACCCGCGGCAGCATCACCAGCCCGACGACCGCGACGCCCATCAGGAGAAAGTCGCCGGGACCCACCCACGGCAGGAACGGCAGGCGGACGTCCCGCGGGGCGAGCAGGGAGTCACGCACCCGCTCGTGCAGGGCGAACCGCTCGTCGCCCGCGAGCGCCGCGAACCCGAGCGCGAGGAGCAGCCACGTCCGGGCCACCGAGCGCTCGCGGGCGCCCGCCGGGTGCCGGCGCGCGGCGACGTGGGAGGCCAGCAGCGCCCCGACGGCGGTGACCACGAGCACCACCGACTGCAACCACGTCATCGGCGTCTGCTCCTGGGCGATCCAGGCCCACCAGCTCGGGTAGCGGGCGAGCGCCAGGCCTGCCGGCGCGAGGACACCCACCACCACGAGACCCACGACCAGGCGCCGGCGCGCGGCCGACGCAGCGGGCCGGTCTGGCGG
>JARIBR010000179.1 GCA_029258695.1 Quadrisphaera sp. | reverse complement strand
GGTGACCCCGCGCAGGGCCAGGCCCATCGCGAGCACCTCGCGCCGGCGGTTGCGGGCGCCCTCGTCGCGGGCCAGGCGCGCCGCCAGGCCGACGTGGCTCTGGGCGGCCCGCGCGGCGAAGGCGGCGTGCGCCGGGGCCACGCCGTCGCGGCGCACCAGGAGGTCGGCCACGTCGCGCGGGGCCGGCACGCGCAGCATCACCGAGCGGCAGCGGGAGACCACCGTGGTGGGCAGGTCGGCCGGCGACGGGGCGCAGAGCAGCCACACGGTGGCGGCGGCGGGCTCCTCGAGGGCCTTGAGGAGCACGTTGGCGCTGCGCTCGACGATGCGGTCGGCGTCCTCGACGATGATGACGCGCCATCGCCCCACCTGGGGACGGCGCGAGGCGGACCCGACGAGCTCGCGGGCGACGTCGATGCCGATGGACAGCGTCTCGGTCGCCACGAGCTGCACGTCGGCGTGGGTGCCCTGGGCGACGGTGGTGCACGCGTGGCAGCGCCCGCAGCCGACCACGTGCGGGTCGGTGCACTGCAGCGCGGCGGCGAAGGCCCGCGCGGCCACGGAGCGGCCGGACCCGGGCGAGCCGGTGAACAGCCAGGCGTGCGTCATCGCCCCTCCGCCGGCCCGCGCAGCGGTGGCGGCCTCGGCGATCACCCGCGCCGCGTCGCCCTGGCCGACGAGCTGGTCGAACACCGGCCCGGGCGGCGCGGAGGAGGTGTCGGGGCCGACGGGCGCGCTCATGCGCGGCCCCCCGCGTCGGGCCAGGGACCGGAGGTCGCCTCGGCGGACCGCGCCGGGGCCAGGTTCGCGCCCACGGCGCGCCCCGTCAGGAGCGGGGCGACGGCGGCGCGCACCCGCTGCGCCACCTCGTCGGCGCCCGCGGAGGCGTCGACCACGGCGTAGCGAGCAGGTGCGGCGGCGGCCAGGTCGACGAAGCGCTGCCGCACGGCGGCGTGGAAGGCCACCGGCTCGCGCTCGAGACGGTCCGGGGCGTCGCGAAGCCGATCGGTGCGGGCCAGCGCCGTCGCTGGGTCCACGTCGAGGACCACCGTGAGGTCGGGCAGCAGCCCGCCCGCGGCCCACGCGGAGATGGCCGAGAGGTCGCGGACCGCGAGCCCTCGGCCGCCGCCCTGGTAGGCGAGCGTGGAGTCGACGTAACGGTCGGAGACCACCACGCGGCCGGCCTCCAGCGCCGGGGTCACCACGCTGGCGACGTGGTGGGCTCGGTCCGCGGCGTAGAGCAGCGCCTCCGCGCGAGGGGCGAGGTCGCCGCCGTGCAGGAGCACCTCGCGGATGCTCCTCCCGGCCGGCGTGCCGCCGGGCTCACGGGTGGCCACCACGTCGTGCCCCTGCTCGCGCAGCCACCGCACGAGCTCGCCCACCTGCGTGGACTTCCCCGAGCCGTCGCCGCCCTCGAGCACCACGAACAGGCCCCCGTGGTCGGGGGCCTCGGGGCTCTCGAGGGCGTCCAGCACGGGCGAGAGGCTAGCCGTGGGCCACGACGCTCAGGCGCTCAGCGGGTAGGTCGCGACCAGCGGCGTCGTCGGGCTCGTGGCCCCCGGCGCGCTCTCGCGGCTGACCGCGATGACCGCGGCGCCCTCGGTCCCGCCGGGGACGACCACGCCCGTGGGGGCGTCGAGGCCGGCTGGGGTCCTGGCGTCGTCGCCGCCGTCGCTGCCGTCGCCCCCGCTGGCGACCGGTGACGGCGTCGCCCCGGCACCCGGGACGCGCCAGAGCTGGTACACCCCGCCCGACGCCGACGGCAGCGGCTCCGGCGCGGTGATGACCGCCTCCCCCAGCGACGGGGACCACCGCAGCTCGCTGGCCGCCCACGCGCCGCTGGCGTCGCTGGCCGCGACCACCCGGGCGTCCGGCGCCGCGTCGATGCGCTCGCGCGCAGCGGCGACGGCGTCCTGCGCCTGCGCGCGCGCCGCGCTCCAGGCCGCGTACCCCCCGGCTCCGGCGACGACCACGGCGGCGGCCGCCACGGCGTACCGCATCACCGAGCGCCGCGTCGGCTGCTGCTGGGCCGGCCGCTCGGCCGTCGCCGCCTGCTGCTCGCGGCGCGCCGAGAGCTCGTCGGACGGATCGTCCTGCCCCCGGAGGACGGCCCGGTCCGCCACGAGAGGTTCGCCGTCACCCGACCCTGCGTCGGTGCCCACACCGGGCTCGACGCGCTGCGGCGCCTCGTCCCCCGGCCGCTCCTGCGCCACGTCGTCCAGCGCGGCGAGGACCGACGCACGCATCGCCGGCGGCGGCTCCACCGGGACGGAGCCGCCGAGCGAGGCCAGCGCCTCCTGCGTCCCCACGGCTCGGCGGGCGGGCCCCGCGTCGACCTCGAGCGCCGCGGCGACCCGAGCAGCGTCCTCCTCGTCCAGCGCGCCGAGCACGTACAGGTCGAGCGTCTCGTCGTCGATCGCGGAGCCGGTCCCCGAGCCGGTCTCAGGGCCCGTCCGGCGGCCGGGCCCGGTGCCGGCGCCCGGGAGGTCCTCGCTCACGGACCCACCTCCAGCGCCGAGCGCAGGCGGATGATCCCGTCGCGCAACCTCGTCTTCACGGTGGGCACGGGCACGCCGAGACGCGCAGAGATCTCCGTGGACGTCTGCCCGCCCCAGTAGGCGAGCTCGACGGCCTCGCGCTGCAGGGGGGTCAGCGACCCGAGGGCTCCGCGCACCCTGGCCTCCTCCTCGTGCTGCTCGGCGGTCTCCGCCACCTCGTCGTAGTCTCGCGAGCCGGAGCCGGCCGCCACGCGGTCCTCCCGGTCCTCCGCGGCGCGCACGGACCGCACGCGGTCCACGGCGCGGCGGTGGGCGATGGTCATCGCCCACGTCGAGACGCTGGCGAGCGCCGGGTCGTAGCGCGGCGCCTGGCGCCACACCTCGAGCAGCACCTCCTGGGCGACCTCCTCGGCCATCGCGTGGTTGCGCAGCACGCGGCGCGCCATCCCCAGCACGCGCGGGGCGAGGGCGTCGTAGAGCACGGCGAAAGCCTGCTGGTCACCGCGCGCCACCTCCACCATCGTCTCCGCCAACGCGTCCGGCGCTCGCCTGCCGGGGCCCCGCGGCGCGCCGGGCGCGGGACCACCGGCCTCGGACGGCGGGGTCATCCGCGTGACCTCTCGCAGGAGGTTCGCCCCCGCGGCACGCACGGATGGGCGGTCACCGCAGACTCACCCGATCGGGGGTCACGACACGCCGGTGCTCACGAGGCCCCGGCGGGCTTCTTCGCCGGGGGCTTGCGGGTGGTGGTCGTGCCCGTCGCCGCGGGCTTCTTCGCGGCCGGCTTCCTCGCCGCGGGCTTCTTCGCGGCCGGCTTCTTCGCCGCGGGCTTCTTCGCGGTGCGCTTGCCCCCGGAGGCCGCGTCGCGGTCACGCTTGTCCTGCAGCAGCTCACCAGCCCGCTCCAGGGTCACGGACTCCACCGCGTCGTCCTTGCGCAGCGTCGCGTTGACGGTCCCGTCGGTCACGTACGGGCCGAAGCGACCGTCCTTGACGACGACCGGTCCGCCGCTGACCGGGTCGACGCCGAGCTCGCGCAGCGGCGGGGTCGCGGCGCGCTGGCCCCGGCCGCGCTTGGGCTGCGCGTAGAGGGCGAGGGCCTCCTCGAGCGTGACGTCGAAGATCGCCTGCTCGCTCTCCAGGGACCGCGAGTCGGTGCCGCGCTTGAGGTAGGGCCCGTAGCGCCCGTTCTGCGCGGTGATCTCCTCGCCGCTCTCCGGGTCGGTCCCGACGGTGCGCGGCAGCGAGAGCAGCATGAGCGCCTGCTCGAGGTCCACGGTGGCCAGGTCCATCGTGGACAGCAGCGACCCGGTGCGGGGCTTCGCGCTCTTCGGCGCACCCTCCTCCAGCACCTCGGTGACGTACGGGCCGTAGCGGCCGCTGCGCGCGATGACGTCGCGCCCGGTCGCGGGGTCGACCCCGAGGGTGCGCTCGCCCTCGCCGACGCTGGCGAACAGCTCCTCGGCCTTGGCGACGGTCAGCTCGTCGGGAGCGACGTCGTCGGGCACCGACGCTCGCTGGGGGTCGGCACCGTCGGCTCCGGGCCGCTCCACGTAGGGCCCGTAGCGACCCACGCGCAGGACGATGCCCTCGCCGATCTCCAGGGTGTTGATCTCGCGGGCGTCGATGTCGCCGAGGTCGTCCACCAGGGGCTTGAGGCCTCCGCTGGCGGCGGCCCGCGACCCGTCCGGCGCGTCGGG
>JARIBR010000148.1 GCA_029258695.1 Quadrisphaera sp. | reverse complement strand
CGAGAGGGTGGCCGCCGGATGGGCCCGGCGGGGGCGCTGGCGCGTCGTCGGTGAGATCCAGACGGTAGGTCGCCACGAGCATGTCGTCGCGCGTCATGTGTACCCCCAGGTGCTGCCAGTCGATCCTCTCGTAGAAGCGCTCCGCGCCGTCGGCACCGACACGCGTCGTCAGCTGCGCCTCGGCCGTGCCCGCGGCGCGCGCACGCTCGACGAACGCCGCCACCAGCGCCTCGCCGGCCCCGGCTCCCCGTGCCTCGGCCAGCACGACGAGCGCGGTCACGACCGCCACCGGAGCGGGGCGGCGGCCGCTCAACTGCGCCGCCAGGTCGATGACCTGTGGCTGCTGCCGACCCCCGCGTCCGGGCACCCTGGTCAGCCGGCGGGCGTAGGCGGGGGCGCGTGAGCGCAGGAAGTGCACGGCGAGCCGCGGCCGCAGCAGCAGCGCCCAGGCGCCCGAGGCGCCGAGCGTGAGCCGGTGGTGCCGCACGACGTGGTCGACGAGGGCCACCTGGTCGGTGGAGCCGACGAGGAAGCCCACGTGCTCGGGGCCCCGCTCGCCGTCCCGCGTGGCGACCAGGGCGATGCCGCCCAGCGCGTCGAGGAAGGTCTGGTGCCAGCGCCGCATGAAGCCGGGGCCCAGGCGGGGGAACAGCCCGTGGGGCAGGTGTGCCCGGTGGGTTCCCGCGGTGAACTCGACGTCCGCGGAGGTCGCGGGGCGCACCAGCACCCCGGCACCCTCACCCCGTGACGGCACGCGCGCGCAGCTCCTCGAACGGCGACGTGGCATCGATGGCCACGGCGTGCGGTCGTCCCCGGAGCACGACGGGCGCACCCCGGGAGGTCGCCCTGTCGGGGTGGTCGTCCTTCGCGCCGATCATGGGTCCATGCTGGCACGGCGTCGCCGGGCGCGAGCATCATCGCTCCACCGTCGCCTCGCCGATCCGCGACGGCTCATGCCGCCTCCAGCGCGCCCATCATCCCCCTGTCCTCGTGGTCGAGGACGTGGCAGTGGTACACGGTGCAGCCGGGGAAGCGGTCGAAGGACACCCGAACCGTCACCTGCCCGCCAGCGGGGAGGTCGACGACGTCCCGCCACACCGCGTCCTCGACGGGCCGCCCGCCCTCGGCGACGACCTGCATCGGCCAGACGTGCAGGTGCACCGGGTGGTCCATGGGGGAGGTGTTCGTCAGCGTCCACTCCTCCACGGTGCCGAGGCGCACGCTCTGGTCCACACGATCGGCGTCGAAGGTCTTGCCGTCGATGGTCCAGCGCATCCCGCCGTCCATGCCCGGGCCGCCCTCCATGCCCATGGCGAACGTCAGCTCCCTCGACCCCGTGACGGCGGCGTCGCGCAGGTCGGGCTGCGTGGGTTGCTGAGGGACCGCGGGGAGCGCCGGCACGGCGGCGCCCGCGACGTCCAGCGTCGCCAGGTCGACCGCGTCCCCGCTGGTCGACGCCGCCCTGCGCCCGTCCGTCCCGCCCGTGCCAGCCATTCCGCCCATGCCGCCCGCCCCGCCCCTGGCCCCCATCCCGCCGCGGTCGTGGGGCAGCGCCTGGAGGGTGCTGGATCCCTCGGCGGTCGTGACCAGCAGGTCCGCGCGGTTGCCGGGCGCCAGCAGGACCTCGTCGACCGCTCGTGGCTCGGCGTACCGGCCGGAGTCGACGCCGACGAGCCGGACCTCCTGCCCGTCGAGGCGCAGCCGCAGGTAGCGGGACGAGCAGGCGTTGACCACGCGCCAGCGCTCCCGCTCGCCCGGTGCGGCGGTGAGCGCCGGCGCCGACTGCCCGTTGACGAGCACCAGCTCGCCCTCTCGTCCGGCCATCTGCGCCATGGCCGAGGGCGTCGCCACCCGCCCCGAACCGTCCAGCGTCGTGTCGGCGACCACCAGCAGGCGCTCGCGGGTGACCTCGGGCGGCTCGGGGTCCTCGACGACGATCGCGCCGTAGAGCCCGCCGAACAGCTGGTCGGCCACCGTGCCGTGGTGGTGGGGGTGGTACCAGGACACGCCGGGCGGGTGGTCGTCGGGCAGCCGGTGCTCGTAGTCGTAGGACTCGCCGGGCTCGACGGTGATGAACACGTCGTCGCCGGGAGCCACCGGTGAGACGTGCAGGCCGTGCACGTGCAGGTTCGTCGGCTCGTCGAGGTCGTTGACCAGCCGCACCTGCAGCCGGTCACCAGGCCGCACGCGCAGGGTGGGGCCAGGCAGCCCGCCGTTGTAACCGAGCGTCGTGGCCGGCCGGCCCGCGATCAGCGTCTGGCCCCGCGCTGCGCGCAGCGTCACCGCGAGCAGGCCGTCGCTGCTGCGGAGCTCTTGCGGCTCACGCAGCGGGGAGCCGGGCTCGCGCGCGCCGGAGCCAGCATCACCCGGCCGTGAGCCCGACGCGGCTCCTGTGCCGGCTCCCGGCGACGGGTCGGGGCCGGCGGCGGAGCGCCACGCCAGGCCCGCTCCACCAATCGCGGCGCTGCCGAGCCCGAGGCCGCCCAGCTGCAGCGCGCGGCGCCGGGTGATCGGCTGCATCAGCGCTCGCCCCGCAGGGTCGCCAGGCGCTCGCGGTACTCCTCCGTGCTCAGCTCGCCGCGGGCGTAGCGCTCGTCCAGCACGTCACGGGCCCGGCTGCTCCCGGCCGAGCCGCGACCCGCCCCCTCGGAGGGTGCGTCGCGGCGCACGCCGCCCCCGATCATCCGGACGACCACCACGACCACCAGCACGACGCCGGCGACCAGCAGCAGCCAGAAGACCCAGCCGGTGCCCATGCCCGTCCCGACCCCGGGGCCCATCATGATCTCTCCTCCTCGTCAGCGGTTCCGCCGGAACGCGCTCCGGCCGGCAGCATCCTTCTCGCGGTCACCGTCCCCGCCGCGTGCTCCACGGCGGCGGCGGTCACGACGGACGCAGGTCCTGCCCGGAGGCGGTCCACGCGTTCATCCCGCCGCGCAGGTCCACGACGTCGGTGTCACCCAGCCCGGCCAGCGTCCGGCTCGCGTCCTCGCTCATGGCACCGCTGCGGCAGTAGATCGCCAGCGGCGCGGCGGGCTCGTCCGGCAGCTCGTCGGTGCGGTCGTGGAGCTCGCCGTCCCGGCGCCACACCCCGTCACGGCGAGCACGGTCCCGAGCGCCAGCGCAGCGCGCAGCGCCTGGTCGCCCGTGCTCCCACGCGCCAGTGTCCCCATGGGGCCCCCGGGTCGTCATGGTGCAACCTTACCCCCGTGGGGTATCTTCACCACATGCCCTCCCTCGTGCGCCCCGTCACGCCCCGGCCCGTCTCGGTCGACGACTCGGTGGCTGACCCGGCCGCGTCCGGTGCTGCGATGGTCGGCGCTCCACCCGTCGGCGCTGCGGCGCTCCGTCACCGCACCCGCACCCGCACCGGCCTCCTAGCAGCCAGCGCCGTCGTGGCGGTCGCCGCACTGGTGGGGTGCGTCGACCAGAGCGAGGCCGCCGGCTCCGCCACCGCCTCGCCGTCCGCCGGCTCCACCTCCTCCGCCGCTCCGGGAGCGGAGGCGTCCGGCGCACCGGAAGCGTCCGGCGCACCGGAGGGTGCCGCGCTGCCGAGCGTCCACGTCCACGCCGCCGGGTTCGACCCCGGCGACGGGGCGCTGCTCCTCGCCACGCACGACGGGCTCTTCCGCTACGACGATGCCGGCGAGCCCCAGCAGGTCGGTCCGGTGATGGACCTCATGGGCTTCACCGTCTCCGGGCCGGGCCGCTACCACGCGTCGGGCCACCCGGAGCCCGGCAGCGACCTGAAGCAGCCGATGGGGCTGATCACGTCCGCCGACGCCGGCTCCACCTGGAGCGATGTCTCGCGCGGGGGCGTGTCCGACTTCCACGCGCTGACCGCCGTCGACGGCGGGGTGCTCGGCTTCGACGGGGCGCTGCGCACCAGCGCCGACGGCAAGGACTGGACCACGCTCAGCCCGCCGGTCGCGCCGTTCGCCCTCGCGGGGACCCCCGGCTCCCCG
>JARIBR010000078.1 GCA_029258695.1 Quadrisphaera sp. | reverse complement strand
AGATCGGGGTGGTGGGCGCCGGCCTCATGGCCAGCCAGCTCGCGCTGCTCCTCGCCCAGCGTACCGCGGTCCCCGTGGTGATGACCGACGTCGACGACGAGCGGGTGCGGGCCGGCGTCTCCCGCGTTCACGACTCCGTCGCCGACCTCATCGCCAAGGGACGCATGAGCGCCGACGCCGCGGCGCGCACCACCGCGCTGGTCACCGGGACCACCGACATCACCGACCCCGACACCGGCTTCGCCGGGGCGGACTGGGTGATCGAGGCGGTCTTCGAGGACCTCGACGTCAAGCGCACGGTCTTCGCCCAGGTCGAGGCCGTCGTCTCCCCGGAGTGCGTCATCGCCACGAACACCTCCTCGCTGTCGGTGGCTGCGATGGCCGACGGCCTCGAGCACCCCGAGCGGGTCGTGGGGTTCCACTTCTTCAACCCCGTGGCCGTCCTGCCGCTGGTCGAGGTGGTCCGCACCGACGCCACCGACGCGGCGCCCGGCACGGACGACGCCACGCTGGCGACGGCGTTCGCCCTGGGGAGGACGCTGAAGAAGTCGTGCGTGCTGGTGCGCGACCGCCCCGCCTTCGTCGTCAACCGCCTCCTCATGCGGTTCATGGGCGAGATCCACGCCGCCTTCGACGAAGGCACGCCGGCCCGCGTCGCCGACAGCGCCCTCGAGCCGCTGGGGCTGCCCATGACGCCGTTCACGCTGCTGCGCCTGGTCGGCCCGGCCGTGGCCCTGCACGTCCAGGAGACCCTGCACGAGGCGTTCCCCGACCGTTTCGAGGCCTCGCCCAACATCGCGGCGATCGTCGAGGCGGGCCTTCCCGGCTTCTGGGAGGAGGGGTCCGACGACCGTGAGCCCCGCCTCGACCCCAGGGTGGAGGAGCTGCTGGACGTGGGTGACGCGCCCTCGAGCGCGCAGGAGGTGCGCGAGCGCGCCCTCATCGCGCTGGCACAGGAGGCGCGGGCGATGCTCGACGAGGGCGTCGTCACCGACCCCCGCGACATCGACCTGTGCCTGCTGCTCGGGGTCGGGTGGCCCGCGCACCTCGGCGGGCTGCTGCCCTACCTCGACCGCAGCGGGGTGGCGGAGGCCGCCACCGGGCAGCGCTTCCTGCCCGTGGGGGTGGCGTCGCTCCCGGCGTGATCGGCGACCCGCCACACTGAGGCCGTGCCCGCCACCAGCCGCCCGCGAGGTCGACGCGCGGCGATCGCTCCCCCGATCGGAGACCGCAGCCCGCTGGTGCGGTACGCGGTGCGCCACCGCTTCCTCGTCTCGGCGATGGTGGTGCTCCTCGTGCTGGCCGTCGGGGGGCTGATCGCCCGGCCGGTCGTCGACGCGGCGGCGCGCGAGCGCGTCGCCGCGGTGCTGGCCGAGCGGGTGCAGGGCGAGCTCGGCCTCGAGAAGCCGCCCGACGTGACCATCGCCGGAGACGGTTTCCTCTGGCAGGCCGTGCGCGGTGAGTACGACGGCGCGACGATCTCGGCCCCGTCGCTGACCTACGAGGGCGTCACCCTCGGCGACACCCGCGTGAGGCTGCGCCGGATGCAGGTGCCCCGCGCGGTGCTCCTCGGCGGCGACGGGACGGTCTCCATCGCCTCGGGCGAGGCCAGCGGCGTCCTGCCGTGGACCGAGCTCGACGCCCGCGCCAGCGAGGCCTTCGGCACCGACGTCGCGCTCTCCGACGACGGCGGCTCGCTCGTGGCCGACGCGAGGATCGCCGCGATCCCCCTCGCGCTGACCGGCACCCCGGAGGTGGACGACGGGCAGATCGTCCTGCGCCCCACGGAGGTCGAGGTCGCCGGGCGTGAGCTCTCGGTGGCGGCCGCCAGCGACGTCGCCGACACCCTGGGCCTCGGCCGGGCGAGCGAGGCGCTCCTGGACGGGCTGGCCTTCAGCCTCGACGAGGTGCCCGTGGAGCTGACCGTGGAGCGCGCGGAGGTCGGGCGGGACGGCCTCACGGTCAGCGGGACGCTCGCTCCCCTCGAGGTCCCGGTCGAGGGCTGAGCACCCGCCAGCGCGCGCCGACGGCGGCGGACCGGTGTTGGATGGCACGCATGGAGTTCAGGAACCTCGGACGCTCGGGCCTCAAGATCTCAGCCATCACCTACGGCAACTGGCTCACGCACGGCAGCCAGGTGGAGAACGAGGTCGCCACCGCCTCGGTGCACGCCGCCCTCGACGCGGGCATCACCACCTTCGACACCGCCGACGTCTACGCCAACACCGTCGCCGAGACCGTGCTCGGCGAGGCGCTGAAGGGCCAGCGTCGCGAGTCCCTCGAGATCATGACGAAGGTGTACTTCCCCACCGGCCCCCGCGGCCCCAACGACGGCGGGCTGTCGCGCAAGCACATCGCGGAGTCCCTCGACGCCTCGCTGCGCCGGCTGCAGACCGACCACGTCGACGTCTACCAGGCGCACCGCTTCGACGACGCCACGCCCCTCGAGGAGACGATGTCGGCCTTCGCCCAGGCCGTGCGCGCCGGCAAGGTGCTGTACCTCGGCGTCAGCGAGTGGACGGCCCAGCAGATCCGCGACGGCCACGCCCTCGCGGAGGACCTCGGGGTCCAGCTGGTCTCCAACCAGCCCCAGTACTCGATGCTGTGGCGGGTCATCGAGAGCGAGGTCGTGCCGGCGTCCCGCGAGCTCGGCGTCAGCCAGGTGGTCTGGTCCCCCATGGCGCAAGGTGTCCTCACCGGCAAGTACCTCCCCGGTCAGGCCCCGCCGGAGGGCAGCCGCGCCACCGACACCAAGGGCGGGGCCGACATGATCTCGCGGTGGATGACCGACGACGTCCTGACCCGCGTCCAGGCGCTCAAGCCGGTGGCCGCGGACCTCGGGATGACCATGGCGCAGCTGGCGATCGCCTGGGTGCTGTCGAACGACGACGTCGCCACCGCCATCGTGGGGGCCTCGCGTCCCGAGCAGCTCGCCGGCTCGGCGGAGGCCGCCGACAAGACGATCCCCGCCGACGCGATGGCCCGCATCGACGAGGTCCTCGAGGGCGTCGTCACCTCCGACCCGTCGCTGACGACCAGCCCGTCGAGGCGCTGAGCGCCCGCGCTCCTCGCCCGGGCGGCTCGGACGCCCTGGCGCTCACACCGCCGCTCACACCGCCTGGGCGAAGACGACGGTGTTGTCGCGGTAGTGACCGCTGGTGGCGTCGAACGAACCGCCGCAGGTGATCAGCCGCAGCTGCGGACCGTCGGTGTTGCCGTAGACCGCGAGGGTCGGGAAGTCGTCCTTCGCGTACCGCTGCGACCCGGTGACCTCGAAGGTGACGGACGAGCCGTCCTCGCGCGCGACGGTGATGGCGTCACCGACCTCCAGCTCCCCGAGGCGGGCGAAGACCGAGGGGCCGCCCCGCGCGGAGTCCACGTGACCCTCGATGACGGACGGCCCGACGGCGCCTGGCCGCGGCGAGCCGGTGAACCACGCGGCGGTGTCGTAGTCGGGCCCGGGCTGCGGCACCGCGATCGACCCGTCCTCGGCGAGCCCGAGCGCGAGCAGCGGCGACGACACCTCGATGGCAGGGATGGACACCGAGGTCGGCGCCGCGACCGACGGGACCGCCTGCGCAGCGGCTGCTGGTGGCGACGGCGTGCCCGCCGCCACCGCGGGCGCCGCGGGACCGGCGGGCACGCCCGCGTCAGCCGCGGCCACCAGGGGCGGCTGGGCCGGCCCTGCGTCCTCGTGCACCCCGACCACCACCGCCGCGCCGCCACCGACGAGGAGCAGGGTCGCCGCGGCCAGCGGACCGCGTCGGCCGGATCGTGTCCTGCGGGTCATGTCGCTCCTCGTCGGTGGTGGTCGGTCGTGGTGGTGGGTGGACGCCGCCGGTCGTCGGTGACGCCCCGTCGCTCAGGCGGCGACGTCACCGCTCGTCGAGCGGCGACGCAGCCCCAGGACGCCGAGCCCGGCCGCCACGGCCGCCGCGCCGCCGACCACGAGGCCCATCTCCTGGCCGCCCGCGGTCGAGCCTCCACCGGTGGCGACGCCGCCGGCCGGCATCGACGCCATCTGCGAGACCTCGAGGACGCCGCAGGCGGCCGGGACGGTCGCCTCCTCGGGCAGGGACGGGTCCAGCTCGGACATCGCGTCGCCGTCGTACGCACCGCTGCCGTCCAGGTCCACGCCGTGCTTGACGATGACGCCCTGGCCGTCCCGGATCTGCTGGGCGACCTCGTCGCTGACGGTGAGGGTGGCGGAGTAGTCGGCGTCGCCGGCCGGGAAGCGGTCGACGGCCAGCGCGCTGTCCGGCGAGCTGTCACCGGTGCTGGTGAGCGAGACGGCGATCATGCCGTAGCTCGGCGCCGCGTCGGTGGTGGTCAGCGCCCCGTCGGTCCCGGAACCCTCCTGGTCCGGGCTGGGGCACTGGTTCGTGCCGCCGACGTGGATGTGCTGGGCGTGCGGGGCGTCCGCGAGGACGCCCGACGAGGTCATCGTCAGCTCCAGCTGGTCACCGGTGAGGGTGCCCATGACCTCGGCGGAGGCGCCGGAGTCGTTGAGGGAGTCCAGGGTCGCCATGAGCTCGGCGCTGTCCGCGCTCGAGGCGGCCGAC
>JARIBR010000069.1 GCA_029258695.1 Quadrisphaera sp. | reverse complement strand
GACGATGACATCGCTGACCGTGACAGAACTGGTCCGTCCGTGCGCCTCACCGGCGCGCCGGGGCCATCGCGCGGAGCGGGTCTCACCACGGCTGACACCTCCTCACGGATGACGTGGAGCACCCACCGGATCAGGGCAGAGCGTCACCGTCCGACGCGTCTCGCCCTCCGGCCGGCGACCGGCGGTCGGTCGCCGGCCGGCGGCGGGTTCCGTGGCGGCAGGCCACGCCAGTGCAGCGGACGCGCTCCGGACCCCGTGGACGTCCAGAGCATCACGCACGGCGGCGACGATGGCTGCGTCGTCACGGCCGAGCGCCCGCGCACGGGCGACGAAACTCACCGCCTGCTCACGCAGCGCCTCGCCGTCAGGTCCCCGCGACGGCAGCGGAGATGGCAGCGAGGGCAGGGACGGCAGCGGGCCGACGACCCGCGTGCCCCCACCGCGACGCGAGAGCACGAGGCCGGCCGCCTCGAGCTCGCGGTAGGACCGGGCCACCGTGCCGACCGCGAGACCCAGGTCGGCGGCCAGCTGGCGCAGCGGCGGGAGGCGCTGGCCCGGGGTGAGCCGTCCCGAGACCACGAGCGCGGCGATCTGCCGTCGGACCTGCTCGAACGGAGGGGTCGGGTCGTCGGTGTCCACGGTGAGGACGGGCGCAGCGCTCATCGCACGGGCGAGAAGGGGGCGTCCACGACGTCCCTGCCTCTCGGGGCGAGGACCGCGACGGCGCACCACACGAACAGCACCAGCGCAGCCGCCACGAACCCGGCGAGACCCCACCGCAGCGGCGCCCACCACGCCGGCGCGCAGGACGGCTGGTGCATGACCAGCGCGGTCACCGCGGCGACCCCGGCCCCCGAGGCGGCCACGAGGCTCCCGTAGGCGGCGACGACGGCCTCGGTGCTCCGCCGCCGCACCACGTGGTCCGCCGCGGTCGAGGCGGGGTCGTCCGGGTCGACGACGCTGCGACGGCGCACGACCGCCAGCACGCCCGCGACGGCGAGGGCCAGACCGCCGACGAGCGCTACCGCGAGCGGGGCGCTGTAGAAGGACCCGGGCCACGGGCCGCTGCTCGAGGTGGTCCCGCTGCAGACCACCGTGAGCGCGCGGCCATCGCGCCCCATGTCGTCGGCGGAACCGATGACGGTGGTCCACACCAGCAGCACACCCAGGCCCACGGTGGTCAGCACGACGCAGCCGGTCAGCACGGGCGGCAGGTGGTCCCGCACCCGTCGGACGGCCAAGGACGCCGAGCGGCGGGTCACCCGCAGGCGCCCGGCGGACAGCTCGCCGGCCAGCACCCCCAGCAGCACGCCGGACGCGGCGATCGCCGGGGCCAGCATCACCCCGCGGCCGAGCCGGTCGGCGTCGGAGGCCCAGACCGCGGCGCCCACGCCGACGACGAGACCGGCCCAGCGCCACAGGGTCACGCGCCGCTCGAGCACGGCGAGCGACCTGCCCTCGTGCGAGCGGACCAGCCGTATGCCCATGACGCCCCACCTCCTCGGAAGAGGCGAGCCTGGCGTGACACTCGTCTTGTGTCAAGCAAGTCACACAAGTTCACCCGGCGATCTCGGCGGCCTCCAACCACTCCGTCTCGAGCGCCTCGCGCTCGCTGGACAGCGAGCCCAGCTGACCGGTGAGCGCCACCATGGCCTCGGCGTCGGTGGCCTTCGCCACCATCAGCTCGTGCACCCGCGCCTCGGCGGCCGCGACCTTCTCCATCTGGCGCTCGATGCGGGCGGCGTCCTTGCGCGCGGCCCGCACCTGCGCCGGGGACGGCCCGCCCGACGTCCCGCCCGTCGACGCGCCGCCGTTCTGCGCGGCGCCGCCGGCGGGGCTCGCGCCCGCACCGGTCGAGCGGTCGGTCACCGAGACCCGCCCCGTGCCGGCGCCGCTCGCCGCGGCCCGGCGCAGCGCGAGGTACTCCTCCACCCCGCCCACGAGCCCGCGCACCCGGCCGTCACCGAGCAGCGCCACCTGCGTGTCGGTGGTGCGCTCGAGCAGGTAGCGGTCGTGGCTGACCACCACGAGCGTCCCCGCGAAGCCGTCGAGCACGTCCTCCATGGCGGCGAGGGTGTCGGTGTCGAGGTCGTTCGTGGGCTCGTCGAGCAGCAGCAGGTTGGGCTGGTGGATCACCAGGCGCGCCAGCTGCAACCGCCGACGCTCCCCGCCGGACAGGTCCCGCACCGGTACCCACGCGCGCTCGGCGGTGAAGCCGAGACGCTCCACCAGCGACGAGGCGCTGACCTCCTTGCCCGCCTCGACCACCACGCGCGCCTCGCGCTCCACGGCCTGGAGCACCCGCAGGTCGGCGACCTCGTCCAGCTCGGAGAGGTGCTGGCTCAGGACGGCCACCTTGACGGTCTTGCCCGTCTTGACCCGCCCGGCGACGAGAGCGCCGTCCGGCAGCGTGTGGGTGATCAGGCGCAGCAGCGTCGTCTTGCCGGCACCGTTCACCCCCACGACGCCCACGCGCTCCCCCGGGCCGAGGCGCCAGGTGAGGTCGTCGAGCAGGGTGCGTCCGCCGAGGACGACGGTGGCGCCCTCCACGTCGACGACGTCCTTGCCCTGCCGCGCGGACTGCGCGCCGAGCAGCGCGACGGACTGGCGGGCCGGGGGCTCGTCGGCGATGAGGGCGTTGGCGGCGTCGATGCGGAACTGCGGCTTCGACGTGCGCGCCGGCGGGCCGCGCCGCAGCCACGCGAGCTCCTTGCGCATGAGGTTGGCGCGACGGTCGGCGGTGGCCGCGGCGAGGCGGTCGCGCTCGGCGCGGGCGAGGACGTAGGCGGCGTACCCGCCGTCGAACGCGTCGACCACGCCGTCGTGCACCTCCCAGGTGCGCTCGACCGCGGCGTCGAGGAACC
Source organism: Quadrisphaera sp. (assembly GCA_029258695.1). The sequence goes on along the minus strand of JARIBR010000069.1, from coordinate 36,130 downwards.
ACCGGTCGTGGGTGACGACGACCAGTGCCCCGCGTCCGGGCTGCCACCGGGTGCGCAGGTGGTCCGCGAGCCAGGCGACGCCCTCGACGTCGAGGTGGTTGGTCGGCTCGTCGAGCAGCAGCACGTCCTCCTCGCCCACGAGCAGCCGCGCCAGGGAGGTCCGGCGCCGCTGCCCTCCCGACAGGGTGGCCACGGGGGCGGAGAGGTCGCCGACGTCGGCCAGCAGGCCGTCGAGCACCGAGCGGACCCGCTGGTCCGCGGCCCAGGAGTGCTCGGGCACGTCGCCGAGCACCGCGCCGCCGACGGTGAGGCTCTCGTCCAGGTCGTCCGTCTGCGACAGCGAGGACAGCCTCAGCCCGCGCGCATGGGTCAGCCGGCCTCCGTCGAGGTCCCTCGTGCGGGCCATGACGCCGAGCAGGGTGGACTTGCCGTCACCGTTGCGCCCGACGACGCCGACGCGGGCGCCGTCGTCGAGGCCGAGGGAGACACCGTCGAGCACGGTGCGGGCCCCCGAGAGCACGGTGACGGCCTCGGCGTTCAGCAGGTGGGCCACGGGCCCCAGTCTCTCAGGCCCTCGGACGAGCCCGGGGGTCCGCGGCGCTCAGCGCCCGCGCAGCGACGGGTGGTGCGGGGAGACGCCGGCCCCGAGCACCTGGTGCGCCCCGGGGACGGGGCCGTGGACGCGCCGGGCCTGCGCGACGCCGGGATGCGCGCCGAGGACCCGGGTGAGCTCGGCGGCGTGGTCGACCCCCTCGGCCAGCACGGCGATCGTCGGCCCCGAGCCGGAGACCACCGCGCCGAGCGCCCCGGCGTCGTGGGCGGCGCCGATGACGCTGGCCAGCGCGGGCCGCAGGGTGATGGCCGCGTCCTGCAGGTCGTTGCTCAGCGCGACGCCGAGCGCGCGCGCGTCCCCGTCGTCCAGCGCCCGGGCCAGGTCGGGGGGCACCCGCGGCTCCAGCGCCCCCCGTCCGGGGGCGGTCCCCGCCGCCCTCGCGTCGTCCAGGGCCCGGAAGACCTCCGGGGTCGACAGCCCTTGCTCCGAGGTCGCCAGGACCCACTGGAGATCGCCGCGGGCCGTGACGGGGGTCAGGCGGTCACCGCGGGCCAGCCCCAGGGCCGTGCCTCCCACGAGGGCGAAGGGCACGTCGGCGCCGAGCGCCGCGGCGAGGCCCAGCATCTCCTCGCGGTCGAGGCCGCCGCCCCAGAGCAGGTCGCACGCGAGCAGGGCTGCGGCGGCGTCGGCGGACCCGCCGGCCATCCCGCCGGCGACGGGCACGGCCTTGTGCACGCTCAGCGCGACGTCCGCCGGCCGCCCGAGGTGGCGGGCGAGCACGTGGGCGGCGCGCACCGCGAGGTTGCTCGCGTCCAGCGGGGTGTGCTCGGCGCCGCGGCCGGTGACGTCCAGGCTGACGCCCGCCCCCGGGGCGGCGCGGGACGCGGTGACCTCCTCGAAGAGCGAGAGGGCCTGGAAGACGGTGACCAGCGGGTGGTAGCCGTCCGCGCCCGGGGGCCCGGCCGCCAGGTGGAGGTTGACCTTGGCGGGGGCGCGGACGACCACCCGGTCACGCGGTGCGCCGCCGGGCGGGCGGCCCGGGCCGGCCACCCCGAGCGCCGCCCTGCCAGGACCCCCCTGCGGCTGCGTCACGGGAGCAGCCTGGCACGGGGGTTCGAGGTCAGTACGCCCCGGAGCGCGCGAGCACCGCGCGGGCCGTCTTCCACAGGATCATGAGGTCGAAGGCGAAGGACCAGTTCTCGACGTAGCGCAGGTCCAGACGCACGGACTCGTCCCAGGAGAGGTCCGAGCGGCCGTTGACCTGCCACAGGCCGGTCAGCCCCGGCTTCACCAACAACCGGCGGTGGACGTCGAAGCCGTAGAGGTCGACCTCGCGCTGCAGCGGCGGGCGGGGCCCCACGAGCGACATCGACCCGGTGAGCACGTTGATCAGCTGGGGGAGCTCGTCGAGCGAGTACGCGCGCAGGAACTTCCCCACCCGCGTCACGCGGGGGTCCTGGCGCATCTTGAACAGGACCCCGTTGCCGGCGTCGGCGCCGTCGCGCAGGTCGATGACCTGCTCGTCGGCGCGGTCGGTCATGGAGCGGAACTTGAGCATCGTGAAGTGCTCGCCGTGCTTGCCCACCCGCTCCTGGCGGAACAGCGCCGGTCCCTGGCTGTCGAGGCGGATCGCCACCGCGATCGCCAGCAGCACCGGGGAGAGGAGCAGCAGGCCGGCGGCGGCGGCGCAGCGGTCCATGACCGACTTCGCCAGCTGACGCGCACCGGTGTGCTCGGGCCGGTGGAGGTGCATCAGCGGCACCCCGCACACCGGGCGGATCGCCACCCGAGGCCCGATGACCTCGGTGATGGCCGGCGCCACGAGCAGCTCGGCGCGGGTGGACTCCAGGTCCCAGCCCAGCGAGCGCAGCGCGGGACCGTCGAGCTCGGGCGAGGGCAGCACCGCGACCGCGTCGACGTCGTGCTCAGCCGCCGCAGCCGCCACCTCGTCGAGGTAGCCCACGACCTCCACGTCGAGGCGCGCCAGCTCCGGCGGGGTCTGCGGCGGCGCATGGCCCGCCGCCCCGCTGGGGCGCGCCAGGCAGACCGCGGTGATGACCATGCCGTGGTGGGTGCTCCGCGACATGTGCTGGATCATCGCCAGCACTCCCGTGAGGTGCCCCGCGACCAGCACGGACTGCTGGCGGCGACCCCGCGCCCGCTGGGCGTGGAGGCGCTGTCGCGCGAGGTAGCGCCACACCAGGGTCAGCACCATCGCCGCGGGCAGGGCGATGACCACGAAGCCTCGCGCCACGTCGAGCTTGAACGCCCACGAGGTCGTGGCCACGACCGCGAGGACGAGCACCGCGGCGCGCAGGACGCGGTCGTACTCCTCGCTGCCGACCCCGAGGAAGCGCGGCTCGTAGGCCCGGAAGAACGCGAGGACCCCGATCCACAGGGGGACCAGGACCACCGCGACGACCACGGAGGACAGCGCGGGCGTGCTCTCCGCCACGAAGGAGAAGCGCAGCAGGTACGCCACCAGCACCGAGACGCTGACCGCCAGCACGTCACCGACCAGCAGCGAGCGCACGTAGGAGCCCACCCATGCCGGACCCTGCTCACGCCCGACCGGTCGCGCCAGCGACGGCCGCGCGAAGGGGTCCTGGACGTCCATCGGAGCCCGATCGCGCGCACCCGAGGGCTCGACGCCCGACGACCCGTCCTGCAGCGACGGACCCTGCGAGGGGTCCGTCACGGAGCGTCGCTCGTCCGCACCGGGTTGCGCAGTCATCAGGGGCGTCCTCCAGGTCGGGTCTCGAGCGGCATGCACGACGGCGAGGACCACGCTCGCCTGAGCGGTCGTCGTCATGTCCAGTCTGGCTCACGAAGGGTCACGCTCGCGGGAACTCTCAGTAATTCACCAAGAACCGACAGTGCCGAGGATGTCCCGGATGGCCAATGACCGTTACGCTCCGTGAAGATCCATCAGACTATCCGGGTGACGTTGACGGGTCAAGCAGTCATGATCGTCGCAGGATCGCCTGCTGGGCGATCGCCACGAAGTCCGCCAGCGCCAGCCGTTCCCCGCGCAGCCCCGGGTCGATGCCGGCGGCCCGCAGGACCGACTCCGCCGCGACCGGGGTGCCCGCCCAGGTGGCCAGCGCCGAGCGCAGCGTCTTGCGCCGCTGGGAGAACGCCGCGTCGACGACGGCGAAGACCTCCGCGCGCAGCTCGTCGCCCCCCGGTGGCGGACGGCGACGCAGCCTCACGAGCGAGGAGTCGACGCGGGGCGCCGGCCAGAACACCGCGGGGCCGACGGATCCGGCGAGGGTCACCTCGCCGTACCAGGCGGCCTTGACGGAGGGGACCCCGTACGTGCGGCCGCCAGGCGCGGCGGCCAGGCGCTGCGCCACCTCTGCCTGCACCATGACGAGCACCTCGCGCAGCCCCGGCAGCTCGGCCAGCAGGTGGAGCAGCACCGGGACGGCCACGTTGTAGGGAAGGTTCGCGACGAGGCGCACCGGGGTGTCCAGGCCCGCGGACGCGCCCACGGCCACCAGGTGATCGCCGCTCACGGCGAGGGCGTCGCCGCTGACCACCGCGAACCGGTGCGCGGCCCCCGGGGCCCGCTGCGCGACGGTCTCGGGGAGCAGCGTGGCGAGGCGCTCGTCGATCTCGACGGCGAGCACCCCCGCGCCCGCCTCGAGGAGCGCGAGCGTCAGCGACCCGAGGCCCGGACCCACCTCGAGGACCGTCTCGCCCGGGGCCACCCGTGCGCTGGCGACCACGCGGCGCACCGTGCCGGCGTCGACGACGAAGTTCTGGCCCCTGGCCTTGGCGGGGTGCAGGTCCAGGCGCGCCGCCATGGCCCTCACGTCGGAGAGGCCGAGGAGCGCGACCTCGTGGCCTGCTGCGTCGCTCCCGGTGCTCAGCGCAGGCCGAGCTTGCGGGTGCACGCGGGCCAGGCGCCCCACCCCTGCGCAGCCTGGACACGCTGGGCGACGGCGATCTGCTGCTCTCGGCTGGCCTGGTACGCCTGGCCGGAGCCGCCGTACGCCCGCCAGGTGCCCGCGGCGAACTGCAGGCCGCCGGAGTACCCGTTGCCGGTGTTGATCGACCAGTTGCCCCCGGACTCGCACTGCGCGATGGCGTCCCAGACGCTGCCGCCGGCGACCGACGGGGCGGACGGAGCAGGGGCCGCCGACCCCGATGAGCTGCTCGAACCGCTGGAACCGCTCGACCGGCTGGGCGCGGACGGGGCCGCCGGAGCCGGGGCCGGGCGGGCCTTCGTCCCCCGGAGCACGACGCGGTCGACGGGGTCGCTCACGGTCTCCTCGCCGGTCACGGTCCGGGCGACCTCCTCACCATCGGCCAGGGTGGTCGTGAAGCTCGTGCGCAGCACGCCCTCGGAGCCGGCCTGGGCCACCTTCGTCTCGCCCGTGAACAGGTCGCTCGAGTCCTGCTCCTTCGTGGCGAAGGGCAGCTTCTCCTCCTCGGCCTCCTCGGCGTGGGTGATGCGGGTCACCGCGACGACCAGGCCGTCGACCAGCGGCGCTGCGGCGGGCACGGAGACCGCGTCCTCCTCGCCGACGCTGACGCCCGAGTCCTCGAGCAGCTGGCCCACCGTGGCGGCCGTCGACGTCGCGGGCAGGCTCTGCCCGTCGACGAGCACCTGCACCGCCTTGGGGGTGCTGACGACGAGGTCCATGCCGCCGCGCCCCAGGGGGGTGGAGCGCGAGGCGGACACGCTGGCGCCCTCGGAGCGCACCGCGAGGGCGTCGAGCGCCTCGCCGACGGTCAGGGCGTGGGTCCAGCGCGTCGAGCTCTCCCCGTCCACCGTGAGGGTGAGCTCCTTGCCGGTGCGCACCGTGACGGTGTCGCCGTCGCCGACGGAGGAGTCCACGGCCGGCGAGACCGCGTCGCGCGAGCCGGGCTCCACGTCCGCGGCGGCGAGGACGTCGTCGACACCGCGACCGAACGCGGAGACCTCGGAGGTGGCGCCGTCCAGGTCGAGGGTGACGGTCGTGTGCTGGTGGGCGGCCACCACCCCGCCGGCGACGAGGGCGGAGGTGAGCACGGCGGCGCCGGCGATGCGGGTGGAGCGGCGAGCGGGCAGGAGGTGCACGAGGTCCCTGACGTCGGGGGTTCCGGGCAGGAGCGGCGGACGTGCGGCCAGGTGCTCCGCGGGGGGCGCTCCCGCCGGGCGGGACCACGCCTGGACCACGCAGGTGGTGGCCAGACGGACGCCGTGCGGAGCGTTCTCGTCGCGGTGCCGCGGCGCTGCGTCGCTCGGGGGGGAGGGCTGCTCCGTGGTCGCCGGGGCGGGGTGACCGTCGTCCGGGACGTCGTTCCCGGCTGTCGGTCGCTCACCATAGGGGGTCAACCCCAGGAGGCCAAGCCCTGCGATGCCCGACGTGTCCGGGATCACCCGATCCGTCGCCGGTGGCCCGTCACGGTCCGGGGATGCCTCGTCGTCGTCGAGCCACGAGAGGTCGAAGGGATCCTCACCGACGAGCGGAAGCTGTTCGCGCTGGTCGAGCGCCTCGTCAGGTCTGGCCAGGATCGCCGAGGTCATACCACGGACCGTAGATGCGCTCCGCCGTCCGGGTGAGTATTCGCGTGAGCTCCTGCGTGTCGCGGCCGAGGACCTCGGCCATCGCCCGGACGGTGTGCGGGACGAGGTGGTTGGCGTTCGGCTTCCCCCGGTGCGGCACCGGGGTGAGGAAGGGCGCGTCGGTCTCCACCTGCAGCAGCTCGAGCGACACGACCGCCAGCGCGTCGCGCAGCGGCTGGGCGTTCTTGAACGTCACGGTGCCCGCGAACGAGAGGTACCAGCCCGCCTCCGCGCAGCGGCGGGCCAGGGCAGCGTCGCCGGAGAAGCAGTGGAAGACGGTGCGCTCCGGGGCCCCCTCGGCCGCGAGGACGTCGAGGACCTCCTCGTGGGCGTCGCGGTCGTGGATCTGCAGCGCCGTCGACGTCTCCTTCGCGATGGCGACGTGCGCGGCGAAGGAGTCGCGCTGGGCCCTGCGCGCCGCAGGGTCGGTGAGGTCGGTGCGGAAGGCGTCCATGCCGGTCTCCCCCACCGCGCGCACCCTGGGGTGGCGGGCCATCGCGGCGATCTGCGCGAGGGCGGCGTCCAGCTCGCCGCGCTCGGCCAGGCGGGGGGCCTCGTTCGGGTGGATCGCCACGGCGCCGAGCAGCTGGGGCCAGCGCTCGACCGCGCGCACCGTCCAGCGGCTGGAGGCGACGTCGGTGCCCACCTGGACCGCGCGGGGCACCCCGACCCGGGCCGCTGCGGCCAGCAGGGCGTCGACCTCGGCGTCGGTGAGGGAGTCCAGGTGGGTGTGGTCGTCGACGAGGTCCGCCAGCGCGCCGTCGGGGGTGCGCAGCGGCTCGGGCAGCGGGGGGTAGCGCTCCGGGAGGGCGGCGGGGGCTGCGTCGGCGGGGTCGGCGGGGTCGGTGAGGTCGGCGGGGTCGGTGCCTGCGCGGTCGGCGGGGTCGACGGGTCCGGGACGTGCGGTGCGGCTCACGCGTCGATCCTGCCCGGTGGCCTCTCGGCGTGCAGGGCTGGATCCCGAGGAGTCCGCACCTGCACCCGCACCGGCACCCGCACCAGCACCCGCACCCGCACCCGTGATCATGGCCGTGATCATGGCCGATCACCCCCTCCCGTCGCGGTGATCATGGGCGATCACCCTCTGGGCGAGACCCCCGAGGGGGTGATCGGCCATGATCACCGTCGCGGAGCAGGCTTCACGCGCAGGACGGAGGGCCGCGCCACGCATCACTCCCGCGAACGGCCAGCACGATGCACCACTCCCTGCGACGACGCACCACGCACCTCGCGGGTGCGATGCCCAGCCGGTGCACGGCGACGATCGCTCACGGCCGTGGCGGCAACCCCGGCAGACCTCGTCGGTGGAGTGCAAGCCAGAGCCGGTCGATGGCCGGGCCGGACCGTCGGCCCACGTCGGCGGCGGTCACGCGCTGGACCCACCAGCCCTCGTCCTCCATGAGGGCTCGGCGCGCCACGTCCTCACGCCACTGCCGGGCGTCGGTGCGGTGACCATCACCGTCGTACTCGGTGGCCACCTTCACCGAGGGCCACTGCTGGTCCGGGGACCCGAGCCAGCCTCCCGCCCCGTCGAGCACCGGGGCGTTGAACAGCGGCTCGGGGATGCCGGCGGCCGCGACGTCGAGCCGCCACACGGTCTCCATGGGCGAGAGGATCGGCCACCGCAGGCGCTGCGCCAGCTCGCGGAGGCGGACGACTCCTCGACGTCCCTTCCTGCGGTCCAGCTCCCGGAGCAGCGAGTGCGTGCCGCGACGCCGGGTCACGACCGCATCACCGAGGACGACGGCGTCAACCTCGTCGAGCTGCGGCCCGAGGTCGCACCACGTCGCCTCGAGCCCCACGACCCGCAGACCCCGCACCCTGAGGACGGACGAGGGGTCGAGCCCCTCGAGGACCCTGACCCCGCGTCGCCGCGGCACCACGGAACCCGTCGCGACCCTGGCCGTCGGCAGCGGCTCCGGCTCGTCGTGGCCGGGTGTCACGAGCGGCAGCCCGAGCAGCCGCGCGGCGGTGTCGTGGCTGAAGGCGGCGTCGCCGGGGAGGACCAGGGCGGCTGCGGAGCACCGTCCGACCAGGTCGTCGGGCAGGTTCTCGCCGACCCGCACACCGGTGTGGGGGCGACGCAGGGACGCGTTCTCCAGGATCCTGGTCGACACCCCCCTGCTCAGCGCCTCGGAGACCGTGAAGGGTCTGCCGCGGAGATCGTCGGGGAGGGAGTCGCGGCGCAGCACCCGGTGACGATGGCGCGGTCTCCACACGTCGCCGGGCGCACAGCCCCACGCCTGTGGACAGGGGCCGTCTGCGCTCCCCGCCTGGGGATAGGCACCCCCACACCGTCGGTGATCATGGGCGATCACCCCTCGCCACCTCGGCGATCATGGGCGATCACCACCTTCGAGGAGGCCCTCAGGGGGTGATCGCCCATGATCACCGAGGCGGTGGGGGCCAGGCGGAGAGGGCCAGGCGGTGGGGGCCAGGCGGTGAGAGGTCAGGCACCATCGGCAGCACGAGCCGAGCGGGCGACCACGAAGGACGCGGGCCAGCCCCGTCAGGCCGGAGCTGCCCGGGTGGCGCCGGACGCCGCGCGGAAGGCCTCCACGGTGCGCGCCAGGCCCTCCCGGTACCCGGTGCGCGGTTCCCACCCGAGCACCGAGCGGGCCAGCGTGATGTCCGGCTGGCGCACGCTGGGGTCGTCGACGGGCCGCGGGACGAAGACGACGTCGCTGCTCGAGCCCGCCAGGTCCCGCACGGTGCGCGCCAGCTCCAGCACGGACACCTCGTGGGGGTTCCCGATGTTCATCGGCCCGCAGTGCCCTGACGCCAGCAGCCGCACCAACCCCTCGACGAGGTCGTCGACGTAGATGACCGACCGCGTCTGGCTGCCGTCACCCGCCACGGTCAGCGGCTCGCCGCTCAGCGCCTGCGTGGCGAAGGCGGGGATCGCCCGGCCGTCGTCCGCGCGCATCCGGGGCCCGTGGGTGTTGAAGATCCGCGCGATCGCGGTGTCCACCCCGTGGGTGCGCCGGTACGCCATCGTCAGCGCCTCACCGAAGCGCTTCGCCTCGTCGTAGACCCCCCGCGGCCCGACGGGGTTGACGTGGCCCCAGTACGTCTCCGGCTGCGGGTGCACCTGCGGGTCGCCGTAGGCCTCCGACGTCGAGGCCAGCAGGAAGCGGGCCCCCTTCTCCTTCGCCAGGCCGAGCGCGTGGAGCGTGCCGATGGAGCCGACCTTCATCGTCTCGATCGGCAGCTTCAGGTAGTCGATGGGCGAGGCCGGCGACGCGAAGTGCAGCACGGCGTCCACCGGCCCGGGCACGTGCACGAACTCGGTGACGTCGGTGCGCAGCAGCGAGAAGCCGTCGCTCCCGACGAGGTGCCCGACGTTCGCGGGCGTCCCCGTGAGGAAGTTGTCCAGGCACACCACGGACCACCCGTCGGCGAGCAGCCTCTCGCACAGGTGGGAGCCGAGGAAGCCGGCGCCCCCGGTGACGACAGCCCGTCGGGCCCCGCCGCGCGCGGAGACCGCACCGCCGGCGGCCACCGGCACCTCGGGGGTCGAGCGAGCCCCAGCGGCCGGACCACCACCGGCAGCCGAGGACGGGTCGGGCGGGATGACGGGCGAGCTCACGGGGCCAGTGTGCGGTCGCTCGCCCCGGCGCGCCCGCCCGGTGACCGCGACCCGCCCGTGGACCGCGATCCGCCCGTGGACGACGGCCCGCCCGGTGACCGCGACCCGCCCGTGGACGACGGCCCGCCCGGTGACGACGGCCCGCCCGGTGACGGCGGTCTGGCGGCGCAGGCGGCCGTGATGCCCGCAGCGACGAACACGAAGGGGAAGGACGGCGCGGAGACGAACACCGGCGAGGCGAAGGACTCGATGACCAGCAGCAGCAGCCAGCCGACGCCCATGACCCTCAGCCACCGCACCATCCGGCTCTCGCGGGCCGACGTGGGACGCAGCAGCCGCACGGCCACGCAGGCGAGCCCGATCGCGAAGCACGCAGCGCCGATCCAGCCGGCCTCCCCGAACAGCGCCGGCCACTGGGAGTCGTTGAGGAACTGCCCCCCGTCCGGCCCCGGCCTCAGGCCGAAGCGGTCGGGGAACCCGAGCTCGTAGTACAGCGGGCTGTAGTCCTCCGCCGCCACGGAGCTCCCGTAGCGCCCGAACCCGGCGCCGAGCGGGAAGTACTCGTCGGCGACCGCGGCGCCGCCCTCGGCCAGGCGCGAGCGCGCGGACGGCTGCAGGACGTAGAGGTCGACGTCCCCGCGCACCAGCTCCCAGAGGGGTGGGCCCACGACCAGCGCCACCGCGGGACCGAGCAGCGCCACCACGGCCGCTCCGGCCGGCACGAGGAACCGGGCGCCGAGCACGGCGAAGGTCACCAGCAGCCCCACGATGGACTTGACCTGCAGGCTGAGCACGGCCAGGCCGGCGCACGCCGCGCACAGCGCCACCAGCCCCGGTGTGCGACGGACGACGAGCAGGTACGCGAGGGCACCGACCGCCAGCACCCCGCAGAAGCGGCTGAACGCGGCAGGGTGGCCGAAGATGCCGTTGAGGGCCGGGAGGCCGGCGAGGTAGCCGAGCGGCGCGCGTCCCGTGGTCAGCTGCGCCCAGGCCGCGGGCGCGGCGAGGTTAACGATCCCCGAGAGCACCATGGCCCCCGCAGCGACCACCCCGACCCGCCCGAGCACGGCGAGGTCCGTGTCGCGCCACCCCACCTGCGCCAGGGCGAAGGCCAGCAGGACGCCCTTGACGGCGAGGGACGCCGCCGGCGCCGCGACGTCTGCCGGGACGTCCGCCTGGATCGCGCTGAGCACGCCCAGCGCCAGGAAGGCGGCGAACCACGCGGTGCCGGGGAACCAGACGAGGCGACCGTGCGTGAGGAGGCGCCGGGTGGGGAGGGCGACCGCGCACAGGGCCACGACCGCCTCGTCGGCGTACCCGACCGGCCCGCCCAGGAACGCCTCCAGCGTCGGGGACACCGCGATCACCACGAGCGCGACCAGCGCGAGCGCACGGGGTGCGGCGGCTGCGAGCCACAGGCCACCGGACACGACGAGCACCGCCAGCGGCACGAGGGGTCCTGCGAGCAGGGTCGCCGTCACCGCACCGGCCAGGGCGCCGGCCCCGAGCGCCCACGTCCAGGTGCGGCCCGCCGCCGGGGCGTCGAGGTCGCGCGGAGCGGCGTGACGGCCCCGGGTCCGACGCTCGGGCCGTGGGCGGTGGGCCTCGGCGCGGGGCGCGGCGATCGCTGGTGCGGTGCTCACCGCGGCGCCGACCCGCCGTGGGCGCTCACGCCGTGCGGCTGCGCGCCACGAGGGCGCGTCGGGCCACGACGACACCGAGGCCGACGGCGAGCCCCACAGCGAGGGCGACGCCCAGGTTGAGCAGCAGGGACGGGGACGCGGGAGTCGTGGGCAGCGCCGGCTGCTCGACGACGGAGCCCGTCGTCAGCGCCGCTCCCCCGACGCTGGTGCGCTCCTCGACCTGGGTGATGAGCGAGGACGCCGTGGCGCTGGCGAGCGCCGCGGCGTCCTGGGCGGAGGAACCCGTCGCGGTGATCTCGATGATCGAGGTGTCCGCCTGCGCCGCGGCATCGACCGCCTCGACGGCCTGCGTCGAGGCGAGGTCCACCCCCGCGGTGGCCACCGCGTCGTCGAGCACCGCCGGCGTCTGCGCCAGCGCGGCCCACGTGGGCACCTGCGCGGAGACCAGGGTCGCCGCCTGGCTCACCGACGAGGCGTCCGCGGAGGCGTCCACCGAGGCCGAGGGCGTCAGCAGGACCTTGGCGCTGGCCTCGTAGGTCACCGTGGCGACCTGGGTGACCACGAACCCCGCGATGAGGGCGAGGAGCGCCGCGGTGAGGACGACGAGGGCGTCGGCCCCCAGGAGCCGGCCGGGCCGCCGTCCGTCCGGGTTCCGGCTCGAGCCGGAGCGAACGACCGGCGAGGACGGGTCCGGTGCCGCGGAGCCCGCAGCCGGCCGCAGGCCGTCGCTGACACCGCTCTGGTCGGTCGTCACAGGTTCTCCTTCACGAAAGCCACGATGGCCGAGCGCACGTCGGGTCCGAGCAGGGCGAGCCCGTGGGCCGACCCTGGCACGGTCACCACCTCGTGGTCCACGCCGGCGCCCTCGAGGGCCTCGCTCATCGCCTCCGCCTGCTCCACCGGCACCAGCTCGTCGCTGCCGTTGACCAGCAGCATCGGCGGGTCGCTCGGGTCCACCGCCCCGATGGGCGAGGCGTCGGCGGCCTCCGGGCACGACGCGAGGTCCGCGCACCCGAGGTAGCCCAGGACGATGTCGGCGGCCTCCGGGCTCGGCCGTCCGAGCTGCAAGCCCTCGGGGCCCATCTCGGAGACCCCGCTGAGGGAGACCACCGCCGCGACCCGAGAGCCCTCGTCCAGCGCCCCTTCGCCCTCGGTGGCGAGCTGCTGGGCCAGGATGGCGCCCGCTGAGCTGCCGATGACGCCGATGCGCCCGGGGTCGATCGAGAAGCGCTCCACCTGCTCGGGCTGGCGGAGCCACTCGACGGCGTTCTCGAGGTCCTCCAGCTGCGCGGGGTACCGGTGCTCGGGGGCCAGCCGGTAGCTGATCGCGAAGGCCGCCACCCCCTCGCGAGCGGCCGCGGTGCACAGGGTCCTCACGCCCGGGTCCTCCCGGTCGCCGCTGGTGAAGCCGCCCCCGTGGAGGATGACGACGGCGGGGACGGGCTCGGTGTCCTCCTCGGCGGCGGGTTCTGCGGGGGCATCGGCCGCCGCGGGGGTCCCGGCCGCCGGGCAGGCGTCGAGCTGCAGGGAGTCCTCGCCGTCGCTCCAGTAGGTGAGCCCGCTCAGCCCGTCCCCCGAGGCGGGCGGCCCGCTGGGCTCGTACCGCTCTGCCGGCGCGGACGAGGCGCACGCGCTCAGCAGAGCGGTGGTGGCCGCCAGCGAGACGGCGAGGACCCCGCGCGCCGGGCGCGGGCGCGGGGTGATGCGAAGACGTGGGTGCAGGCGGATGGGCGGTCCCTGGTCCAGGAGCTGGATGATGGTCCCGAAGTTTGTACCACTACCTCACGGATCCGCGGAATGCCCGGCAGCCGATACAGTCCACCGTTCAACGATCACGACGGGCACGTCGCCGTGGGCGAACCGGGGTGCAGGAGGGAGACCGCATGGACGCCACGGGCACCCGGGCCGACGGCACCACGAGGGCCCGCGCCGTCCCCGGCACCTGGGCGACCGCCACGAAGGGCCTGGCGATCGCCCTGGTCGTCGCCTACCACGCCACGCTGTACCTGCAGGGGGCCGGCGTGGACGTCCTGCTGGGCCGGGCGAAGGCCGCCTTCGAGCTGTTCCCGATGCCGGCGTTCTTCCTCATCGTCGGGATGGCGGCCGCCTCCCACCGCCGGATGACGCTGCGCACGCTGTGGTGGCGCCGCCTGCTCCCCCTGCTCTACCTCTACGTGCTCTGGTCCCTGATCCGCACGGTCTTCTACCTCGTCGTGCCGGGCCTGGAGGGGGGCATGGGCGACCTCCCCGCGACCGACCCGACGACCCTGCTGCTGCTCCTGGTGTGGCCGAGCAGCAGCTACTGGTTCCTGTGGGCGCTGCTCGTCTTCACCCTGGCGCGCTGGCTCATCGCCCCCGCCCCGGTGTGGCTCCAGCTGGGCGGCTCCGCGGTGCTGTCCACCGCGTTCACCTCACGGCTGGTCGACGTGGGCAACATCGGGCTGGACCGCGTGGGCGGCCTGTTCTTCTTCTTCGTCGCCGGCGCCGTGCTGGCCCAGCCGATCAAGTCCGCCGTGTCCCGCGTGCGTCCGCGGCACCAGGTCCTCCTCCTGCTGGCCATCGCGGTCATCACCGTCGGCCTGCTGACCGGGCTGCGCTGGCTCCCGTTCCTGGCGCTCGCCGGTCAGGTGGCCGCGGTCGCCCTGGGGATCACGGTCTGCGCCCGCCTGCGCCAGGGGCGGGTGCGCCAGGTGCTCACCGCGCTGGGCGAGGAGACGTTCGTCATCTACCTCGTCCACCTGTTCCTCATCGTCCCGGTGGCCGCGCTGGTCGCCGCCGCCGACCCGACGTGGCCGCGCTGGCTCGACGCCGCCCTCCAGGCGTCCCTGGGCCTGGGCGCGCTGGCCGGCTCCTACGCCCTGGCGCGGCTCGTGCGACGCGTGCGGTGGCTGTACATGCCGCCCGCGTGGCTGGTGCCGGCGCGCCGGCAGCGCGCGGTCACCACCGCCGCGCCCGAGACCGTGACCACGCCGCGGTCCACACCTCCTCCAGGAGGCTGAAGACCCGGTCGGCGCGGTAGCGGTCCTCGAACGCCGCCCGGCCGCTCGCCGCGATCTCCTCACGCCGCTGCGCCGAGGAGATCACCTCCTGGAGGGCGCCGCGCAGCGCACCCGCGTCGCCGGCGGGGACCACCGTCCCGGCGCCGCCGGCGAGCACCTCCGCGACGCCGCCGACGTCGGTGGCGACCACGGCGTTGTCACGCGCCATCGCCTCGAGGACGAACATCGGCAGCGCCTCGTCGCGGGACGGCAGCACCGCGACGCGGGACCGGTCCAGCAGGGTCATCAGCTCGGCGTGGGGCACCGGTCCGGCGAGCCGCATGCCCGGCACGTCGTCACGGATGAGGTGGGGGTCGGCCACGGGCCCGGCGACGACCAGCTCCCACCCGGGGGCGTCCACCGCCTCCCACGCGCGCTGCAGGACGTCGATGCCCTTGCGGTGCGAGACGCTCCCGCCGAACACCACGAGGTCGTCCTTGTCGGCCAGCGGCACGTCGGCGCCGCCCGCGATGGCGTTGGGGACGAGCACCACGCGGGCCCCCCACGCGTCGTCCGCTCCCTGCCCGCCGAGCGCGCGCAGCGCCACCTCGCGGGACTCCTCCGACAGCACGATGACCCGGTCCGCGGCGCTCAGGACCCAGCGCACCAGCCGTGGCCGGGCGGCGGCGAACGCCGCGAACGAGCTGCCGTGGACGTGCGCGACGGTCGCCAGCCCACGGGCGCGGGCCAGGCGCAGCAGGCCCCCCTCGCGCAGGAAGGAGCCCCGCTCGGAGACGTGGGCGACGACCACCGACGACCAGGGCAGCAGCGCCACGCGCCGTGCGGCGCCCAGGGAGGCGACCACCGACGCCCGCGTGTCGTGCGGGTCGCCGCGGGTGGTGAGCACCCGCACGCCGACGCGCTCGAAGCGGTGCTCGAGGTAGCCGTTGAGCACCTGCGTCATGCCGCCGGCCACGTCACCGACCCGCCCCAGGTGGTACGCGGTCAGGCGGCGCGTCGGTCCGATCTCCTCGGCGAGCCAGCCGAGGCCGTCGGAGGCGCGGGCGCCCGGGGCAGGGGCACGTGAGGCGCGGGCGCCCGTGGCACCTCGCGCGCGCCCACCGTCGTCGCGCAGCACGCCGAGCACCTCGGCGCGGTGGCCCTGCAGGCGGGCCCGGGCCCGGCGCAGCGCGTCGAACGCTTCCGGGCGGCGCCCGGCGAGGACGTCGATCCGCCGCTCCACCGCCCCGGCGTCGTCGCCGCGCAGGTCGAGCCCGACGTCGTCGACGCCGATCGTGGACAGGTGCCGGGCGATCTTCTCCGACGCGACGACGGCGCCGGCGACGGGCACCGCTCCCTCGGTGAAGGCCGCGACCAGCACGTGCAGGCGGTCCGAGACCACCACCGCGGCGCGGGCGTACAGGGCGCGGAGCTCGCGCTCGGCGGCGTCGTGGCCGCGCGCCTCGCCCCACCGCAGCGCGCGGCCACCCAGGTCCGCGGCGAGGGCCGCGGCGCGCTCGTCGTCGACCTGGACCTGCGTCACGGTCCAGACCTCGAGGCCGTGCGCGCGGGCGTGGGCGGCGATGCCGGCCAGCGCGGCGGGGGTGGGGTAGGGACGCTCGTCGCCGTCGCCGCGCAGGGAGACCACGAGGACGTCCCGGTCGCCGGCGCCCGCACCGGCCTCGGCCAGGACCTCGTCGTCGGCGCCCTCACCGAACGCCAGGTCGGGCATCGCCGATCCACCCAGGTAGGCCGCCGTCGCGTCGTCACGCCACAGCGTGAGGTCGGACAGAGCCACCGACGGCCGGACGAGCGCCCGCGGGAGCCTCGCGAACCCCCGCGTGCCCACACCGACCCGCACCGCGCGGCCCCCTCGCACCCGGAGCACCGCCAGCAGCGGCAGCATCACGAGGTGCTCCTTGAGCCCGAGCAGCGTCAGCTGGATCTCCCCGGGCTTGAAGACGTAGGCCCCCCGCCCGGCCGCCGCCGCGCGCAGCGCCGCGGCGTACCACCGCCGGAGCGAGCAGTACGTCACGTCCTGCGGCTGCAGGGCCAGGCCCTCGGCGTACCCGGGCGGGGCGTCACCGAGGTAGACGTGCAGCGGGCCGGCGTCACGCACCCAGTCCAGGAGCTGGCGCCGCAGCATGACGTCGCCGATGTTCCCGTACTGGCCACGGGCCACGGCGAAGATCGTCCGGCGGGTGTCGCGGGGCATGCGTGGGGTCCTCACGTCGGTCCAGCGGGGCGCGCTCACTGTAGGTGCGAAACGCTCACACGGGCACGAAGGGGACGCGACGGGCGAGCCGGACGGCGACGGGGTCGCCGGGCACCGTCAGCCGGTCGAACGGGGAGTCGACGTCGTGCACGGCCATCGAGCGGGGATCCGGTGCGACGTCCTGCGGCGTGTCGCCCGCACCGACTCCCCCCTCGACGCGACGGCCCGCACCCGTCTGGGGCGGGGGGCCGTCGCCGCGGGGGACGCGCTACCGCACGCTGCGCTCGCGCGCCGGCTGCGCTCCGGCCCTCAGCTCGACGTGGACGGGCAGGTCGGGCGCGTCCAGGGCCGTGCGGAGGTGGGCCACCGTCTGCTCCTCGATCGCCCGGCGCACGCGCGGGACGTCGGCGTCCTCGGTGAGGGCGACGGTGAGCTCGACGCGGGTGGTGCGCTCACCGGCGACGCGGGCGTGGGCGCGCGCGACGCCGGCGATGGACTCCGCGTCGTCCTCCACCGCCTCGGTGATCCCGGCCGAGCGCACCTGGGTGATGCCGCCGCCCGCGCCGGTCTCGGCGAGGTCGACGCTGGCGACCCGCTCGGTGCGCAGCTGGGGCACCAGCCACCACAGGCCTAGCAGAGCGAGGAGCAGGGCCACCCCGGCGCCGACCCACCACAGCCACGGGCGGGCGGTGAGCCAGTCCACCGCCTCGGCGGGGACCAGCGACGAGCCGGGGTCGAGGACGAGCTGACCGATGCCGACGAGGAGCGCGAGGACGCCCGCGGCGACGAGGAGCAGCGCCAGGACGAGCAGGACGGCGCGGTTGACGCCGTGCAGCGGGTGAGTGACCGGTGTGGAGCGCGGCTGGTCGGCGCTCATCATGAGCCCCTCTGGTCGAGGGTGACCTTGGCGCGCAGCCGGCCGTCCAGGCCGAGCTCGCCCAGGCGGGCGTCGACGGCGCGGCGCACCGCCGACGCGGTGTCGCCCGGGTCGCGCAGCGACGTGGCCGCCGTGACCTTGACGGCGTGCCGCGTCACCCTGGCGCGGGCCCCGATGATGCCGTCGGTGCGCCGGGCGGCGGACTCGACCGAGTGCTCCACCCCGCGACGCTGGGCCCGGACGTCCACGCCGTCGGTGGTCGTCGGCAGCGCGAGGGTGCCGGGGGCGCCGCGGCGCAGCGCGGCGAGCAGGAGCAGCAGCCCGACGACGACGACCCCGGCCGCGACCAGGCGCACCAGCGTCTCGTTCCAGGCCGTCGACGTCAGGGCCGTCGTCCACCGCTCCCGGGGGATCACCCAGCCGGGCCGGCGCAGCGCCGCGAGCACGCACTCCACGGCGACGAGCAGGCCGCCGAGGAACAGCGCGAGGGCCAGCAGGGCGGCGAGCACGCGGTTGACCGTGCTCATCGCGGTCACCTCACCCTCGCGGCGTCGCGGGTGGCCGGTGAGGTCAGGGCGACGACCTCGACGTCGACGTGGTCGACGCGCAGCCCCGTGGTCGCCGTGACCTCGTCGACCACGCGGCGCCGCACGTCGGCGACGACGCGGGCGATCGACAGCGGCCAGCGCACGGCGATGCTGGCCTCGAGCACGGCGGTGTCGCCGTCGACGCGGGCGTCGACCTGGGCGTCCCGGTCGGGCTCGGCGTCACCGACGGCGACCCCGAGCACGCGGCGGGGGGCGGCCGCGGCGCCGGTGACCTGGGAGACGGCGTAGCTGGCGACCCGCTCCACCACGCGGTCCTCGATGGTCAGGCTGCCGCGCTCCTCGGCGCCGGTCACCGCTGCCCGCGGCCCGAGCCGCCGAGGTACTGCGTGAGGTCGAGCTTGCCGGTGACCACGCGGCCGACGACCAGGCCGACGGCGCCGAGCAGGACGGCGAGCAGGAAGGCGTCGAAGCCGCCGAGCGTCCCGATGAGCGCGAGGAGCAGACCGGCGAAGAGGCCGACCGAGGTGGGGTTCATGGAGATCTCCAAGAGGGGGTGGGTGGAGCGTGCAAGAAGGCCCTGCGCGGTGCGGCCGCCTCACCGGGGCCCGGAGCCCGGAGAGGCGGCACGGCCGGTGGCGCGTGGTGGTCGGGTCCAGGGTGGGTCGCGGTCAGCGGCCTCGGGCGTCCGCGGGCGCGCCCGCAGGGACCGCCACGTCCTCGAGGCGGACGTCGACCCGCCGGCCGCCGGCGAGCGGGGCCACCGCGCGCCGGACGGCAGAGGCGACGTCGGCCACCGGGTGCCAGAGCGCACCGACCACCGCGACGGTGACGGCGTGGTCGTCCGCGCGGACGCCGGCGACCCTGCGCCCGGGCAGGTACGTGGCCACGGGCACCACGCCGGCGGCGGCCAGCGACACGACCTCGGGCAGGGCGCTCACCGCCGAGACCACCGCGTCGACGTCGACCTCTCCCCCGGCGGGCGAGGCCGCGGCGCGCGCGCTCACTGGACCCGGGCCGGCTCCGGCTGGCGACGCTGGTCCTCCGGACGCTCCTCGTCCTCGCCGGGCAGGTGGATGTCGTTGACGGAGATGTTGACCTCGACGACCTCGAGCCCGGTCATGCTCTCCACCGAGGAGATGACGTTCTTGCGGATGGCCTTCGCGAGGTCGGCGATGGACACGCCGTACTCGGCGACGATGTCGAGGTCCACCGCGGCCTGGGTCTCGCCGACCTCGACGTTGATGCCCTGGCTGGTGGAGCTCGAGGCGCCGGGGATGCGGTCGCGCAGCGAGCCGAAGGCCCGGGCTGCGCCGCCGCCGAGGGAGTGCACCCCGGAGACCTCGCGCGCGGAGACGCCGGCGATCTTGGAGACGACGCTGTCGGCGATGGTCGTGTTGCCCTGCGGGGTCTGCAGCTCGCTGGGCGTGCCTGTGGCCAGGACGCCGCTGGAGTCGTTGCGCGCGACCTCGCTGCCTCCGCTGCTCTGGCTGCCGGTCCTGCCCGAGGTGCTGGTGGTGGGTGTGCTCATCGTTCGTCCTCCGTGGTGGGGATGGTGGCCGGTGGCCACCGTGTGCGTCACCCCCTGACCCGTACGGGACGGGGCGGGTGGTGCGGACATGATCCTCCACGTGCGGAGACTCCGCAGGTGCGGCACGGTGTCTCGGGTCTTCTCGAGTCTTCAGCCAGAGAAGACCCGAGAAGACCCGAGAAGAGGACCCACCGTGCTCAGCAGCGACGTCATCGACGGCACCAACATCATCGACCTCACCTATGACGGGGGGATCGACGCGGACGAGACCGACGCCGTGCGCGAGCGCATGACCCAGGCCTCGGGCCACGGGCCCCTGCGCATCCTCCTCGACATGCGCGACGTCGACCTCGACCGGGTCGAGCCCCAGGCGGTGTGGGACGAGCTGACCGGCGCCGGCCTGCTCGCCGACGTGGACCGCGCCGCGGTGCTCACGGAGATGTCGGCGCTCGGCGACGTGGTCCGCGCCACCAACGACCTGCCGCGGATGACCGTGCAGATCTTCGCGCCCGGCGAGCGCGACCACGCGGTGTCCTGGCTGCAGTCCTGAGAGCGCGGCGTCGTCCCGGGCGCGGCTCTCGTCGAGGGCCCGGGACGGCGCCCGCCTCACCGGTCGGCCAGCGCCAGCAGACGCCGGTGCAGGCGCGGGGAGACCTTGGCGGCCACGGCCAGCGCGAGGCGACGGCCGTCACGACGGGCGGCCAGGGTGAGCAGCGCCCGGGCCGTAATCCGCGCCCGGAGCCGGGCCCGCAGGGCCGCTCGCTCGCCCGCGTCGTAGTAGCCGACGGCGGCGTCCTTGAGGCCCGAGAGCACCACGTACCGGGTCTCGAAGTACGTCAGCGCACCACGAGGCACGGCGGGGCGGGCTCGGTGTGCCGCCCCGACCACCGCTGCCTCGACGAGCTCGAGGGACTCCGCGCGGCGCCCGGCCGAGGTGATGATCGACCCGGGGCGCTTGCGGTAGGTGTAGACGACCGCGTCGCTCAGGGCCACCTCGCGAGCGCTCGCGAGCGCCTGAGCCACCAGCGCGAGGTCCGACTGGGTGCGCGCCGGCGTGAACGTCGCCCCCAGGAGCAGGTCGCGGCGGAAGAGCTTGTTCCACAGGTGCCCCGTCAGCGTGCCCTCGAGCAGGGCGACCAGCGCGTCGCGACCGGTGAGCGTGCCCGGGACCTGCGGGCCGATGCGCCGCCCCCCGCCCCCGGAGGCCGGCACGAGGTGTGCCGCGGCGACGACGACGTCGGTCCGCGCTCCTCCGGAGGCCGCGAGGAGCGCCTTCGCTGACCCGGGGTCCCAGGAGTCGTCGGAGTCGACGAACCAGACCCACTCCCCGGTGGCGGCCCGAACCCCCGCCTCGCGGGCCCGCGCCACCCCGACGTTGGCGGGCAGGACGATCGCCGTCACGCGGGGGTGCTCGCGCCCGGCCGCGGTGACGAGGTCGGCGCTGGCGTCGCTCGAGCCGTCGTCGATCAGGACCAGCTCGACGTCGACCCCGCGCAGACCGAGGACCGCCGTGATCGCCGCGGGCAGGTGCTCGGCGTCGTCGTGCACGGGCAGGACCACGCTGATCGAGACCATCGGTCCTCAGCTCCTCTCGTCGGGGGCGTAGCGGGGCATCGCGAAGAGGACGGGGCCCGGGCCGGGTCGGGCCACGCGGCGGACGAACCGCTCGGAGTGCGGCAGGGACGCCGGGTGGTCGCCCTCGAGGGCCTGCACGACCGAGCCACCGACCACCGCGGTGACCATGCCCACGCGGGCGGGTTCCTCCGGCTCGACCGCGTCGTCGCCCAGCCCGCGGTCGGAGAAGACGAGCGCCCCGGGGACCGGTTCGACCCCGACCTGGCCGCTGGTCCGCACCAGCGCCATGAGGTCGGCCGGAGCGGTCGCCGCCGGGTCGCCGCCGTGGGCGCGCAACAGCCACGAGACGTACAGCCCGTCCCAGCCGGACGCCTCCTCCCCCTCCGAGCCGTCAGGGCGGCCGGCCCACCGCGCCCACGGGCTGCCCAGCATCCGGAGCCCGGCGGTGGCCTCGGCCTCGGCCAGCACCGCGCGGAGCGGCGCCTCAGCCGGCGGCCCCGCGGTGGTCGTCGGCCCGGGGTCCGGTGGGTCGACCGGCGCGGGCGGCTCGTCGGGGCGCGAGAGGAGCGCGGCCCCGGCTCCGGCCCCGCCGACGACGACCACAGCGCCGCCGACGAGCAAGGTCCGCCGGCTCGGGCCCCGGCGCCGCGGCCCTGCGCCGGTCGCCGGATCGTCCCCCGCCGGTTCGGCCCTCGGTGGATCGCCCGCCGTCGCGCTCACGACGTGCTCCGGGGTCGGCTCCCGGCGTGGGAGCGCGGGTCCGCCTCCGCCACCGTCCGGGCGATCCGGTGGCCGGCGAACCACACGCCCACCGACGGGATGCGGCCCTTCACCCGGTAGACCTGCAGGTCCGTGCGGTGCTCTCGCGAGTCCTCTCGCAGGATCACCCGCGGCACGCGCACCCCGACGCCGGCGAGCGGCAGGGCGCGGACCTCCCGCGACTCCCCCTGGTTGACGTAGGTCTCGACCCAGCCGTCGGTGATCAAGCTCGAGACCCTCATGCGCAGCACCACGTCGGTCCAGACCCCGCGCCGGTAGGGCAGCGCCAGGAGCTCCTCGGGATCACCGGGGTTCAGCTCGTTGCCGCGGATGGTCAGCTCGTCAAGCGGGTCGGCCTCGGTGCGCCGGTCGGCGTGGAGCACCAGCGGCGCCCCCTGCCGGTACGGCGGGCCGTAGACCTGGAACAGCGCGACGTAGCCGGTGCCCTCGGGTCCGCGGGGGTTGGCCGGATCGCCCGTGGGGTAGACGGTGGGGAAGCCTCGCGGGAGCAGCACGGCGAAGCCGACGCACAGCTCGTCGCCCTCGCGGACCACCTGGGGGCTGGAGGCCTGGAACCGCACCGTGGTCTCCGTGGGCTGGTCCGGGTCGTCGGCCATCGCGTCGGGGACGACCACCCGCACGACGCGTCGTGACGCTCCCAGGACCGGGTCGTCGACGAGGGTCGCGGCCCGGGCTCCCACCACCGCAGAGTGGCTGGCCTCCCACCGCGCGATCGACCCGGAGACGTCGGCGCTCCACGCCAGGTCCTCGCGCCAGCCACCCCCCGGGTCCTCGGCGCCTGACGTCAGCGCCGAGCGCTCCGCGGGCTCGCCGTCGGTGGCGTCCGGGTCCAAGCCGTCGGTGGTGGCCGAGCCGTCGGTGGCGTCCGGGTCCGAGCCGTCGGTGGTGGCCGAGCCGTCGGTGGTGGCCGTGTCAGCCGCGTTGGCCGTGACGACGGGCACGTACGGCGCTCGCAGGAGCACACCGCCGACCGGCACGGTCGCGGTGATCCAGAAGAGGGCGTCGCCCGGGGCGTCCTCGTCGGGGTGCGCGAGCTTGTGCGTCGTGTCCCACCGGTAGCGGTACCGGCGCAGCTCCCCGCCGTCCCCCCGCGAGCCCCCGCCGTCCCCGCCGTTACCCCGCGAGCCCCCGCCGTCCCCGCCGTTACCCCCGTACACGACCCGGGACGCCGTCCGCGTCCCGCTCCCCGCCGGACCGATGACCACCTCCACCTCGCCCGGGGCGGCGTCGGCCTCCCCGCCACGGTCCAGCCGCAGCTCGACGACGACGTCCACGTCCCCGCGGACCCGAGCGCGCGGCGCCGGCGACACGACGGCGATCGACGCCACCTGCGACACCTCCTGCTGCTCAGCGCGACCGACCGTGGACGACACCGCCGTGAGCCGCGCGCCCCGGTGTGGTCGCGGCGGCGGTGTCGCGTCCGACCCTTGCACGGCCCGGGCGGGGGCGGTTAGGTTCCCCCGGACAAACGTCCACGCACGGTGCGGATCGCCGCGCACCCACGCACGAGGGGACCCGGTGAGCCTGAGCGCACGCGCACCAGCACGAGCGAGCACGACCCGGCGGGCGGTCGGCCGGCGCACGGTCCTCGCCGGTGGCGGTCTCGCCGTCCTCGGCGCTGCGGGGCTCGCCGGTGCGAGCGGCGCCGCGGCCACCACCGCAGGGGGCACCGCCGCCGCGCCGGCGCCGCGCCTGCCCGGGGAGGTCGCCCGCTCCGCCACCCGCACCACGCGCGTCGGGCGCACTCCCTACGAGAGCGTCGACGTGGTGCTCGGCGGCGACCGTGCCCGCCTGTACCTGCCGTGGGGCGCGCCGCTGAAGGGTGACCTGCCCGGGAGCGCCGTGTGGTTCTACCCGCCCTTCGGCAGCGACCACACCTCGTTGGACGGCGCGTACGCCTACGGGGCGATGCTGGCGGTCGACGAGGGCAGCATCTGCCTCTGCCCCACCTTCGGCGCGTCCCTCACGTCCGAGGCCGCCGTGGAGCACCAGGCGGCGTGGGCGCGCTGGGCCGAGGAGGTCCTCAGCGTCAGCTGCTCCTTCGTGCGCGCCACCTCGGGCGGTGGCGCGCTGATGACGTACGCCTACGCCCGCGGCATGGTGCGGGGAACCCGGGGCGCCTACCTCGCCAACGCCGTCTACGACGTGGAGGACCTCTGGGCCCGCGACCCGGACCGCATCGGGCCGCTCTACGGCGACGACCCGGCCGCGGTCGCTGCGGGCAACCCCGCGCGCCTGCCCAGCCACGTCTGGACCGGCAAGCGGCTCAAGGTCGTCACCTCCCCCCAGGACCCGGTGGTGCCCGAGCGCGCCCACGGTCTGGCGCTGGCCGCCCGCGCCGAGCCGGTCGCGTCCGAGGTGCTGCGGCTCACCCACGCGCAGGGCCACCTGGTGCCGGGTTCCGTCCACGCCGACATGATCTCGACGTTCCGCTCCTGGCTGTGACCGGGGACCACCTCGTCGTCCTCCACAGCCTGCGTCCGCCGCGCGCGGCGAGCGGATACGTGGACCTCGTCCTCGAGGCGGCACCGGAGGGCGCGACGCTGCGCTTCTTCAGCTGGCGGCTCGCCCTGGCCGGTCGCTACGACGTGCTCCACGTGCACTGGCCCGAGCTGCTCGTCCGCGACAGCGCCCGCCCCTGGCTGCAGGTGGTCAAGCGACGGCTGCTCGACCTGCTCCTGCTGCGCCTGCGGCTCACGCGCACCCCGCTGGTGTGGACCGCCCACAACCTCAGCCCCCACGAGGCCGGCTCCCTCGCGGAGGAACGCTCCCTGGAGCGCCTGACGGGCCAGGTGAGCGTGGTCGTGCGGCTCGACACCGCCGACGCTCGTGCACCGGCGACTCCGGGCCTCGCGGACGACGCCGAGACCTTTCCCATCGCCCACGGCCACTATCGCGAGCTCTACGGCCACCACCCACGACGCGCCAGCGAGCCGGGGCGCCTGCTCCACTTCGGGATCATCCGGCCCTACAAGGGCGTGCCGGCGCTGCTCGAGGCCTTTGCCGACCTCGCCGGGACGCCGGGTCGCGGCGCGCCGGACGTCCACCTGTCGGTGGTGGGTCATCCCCACCCGGGCCAGGGGGAGGTGGTCGAGCGCGCCGCGGCCGCCGACCCGCGGGTCAGCGCGACCCTGGCCTACGTCGGCGACGACGTGCTGGTCGACGAGATCTGCCGCGCCCAGCTGGTGGTCCTGCCCTACCTCGGCGGCATGCACAACTCCGGTGCGCTGCTGGCGGCGCTCTCGCTGGACCGACCGGTGCTCGTGCCGCGATCACCGACGAACACCGCGATGGCCGACGAGGTGGGGCCCGGGTGGGTGCTGCAGTACGACGGTGACCTCGACGCGTCCGTCCTCGCCGTCGCCCTGGACGCCACCGCGCAGCGCCCCGCGCAGCGCCCCCGCCTGGACGCCAGGAGCGGGTCGGCCCAGCGCGCCCGCTACCGGGCGGCCTACGCCCGCGCCCGCGAGATCACCGAGGGGCGGCCGCGCCGGCCACGTGCCCGGCCTGCGGCGAGCACGGCGCCGCGGGCGTGAGCAGCCTCGGACGGGCCGCCACGCGCGGGGCCGCCATCACGTTCTCCGCCCAGGGGCTGCGCCTGGTGATCCAGGTGGCCGGCATCGCGGTGCTCGGGCGCCTGCTCTCCCCCACCGACTACGGCCTCGTCGCCATCGTCGTGGTCATCGTGGGCTACGGCGAGCTGTTCCGGGACTTCGGGCTCTCCTCCGCCGCGATCTCCGCGAAGACCCTCAGCGAGGGCCAGCGGGACAACCTGTTCTGGATCAACACGGGCATCGGCGTGGTCCTCGCGGGGCTGCTGTGCGCCGCCTCGCCGCTGCTGGCGATGGTCTTCGACGACGACCGGCTGGTGCTGCTGGCCATCGCCCTGTCGGGCACCTTCGTCCTCAACGGCGTCTCGACGCAGTACCGCGCCATGCACTCGCGCCACCTGCGCTTCGGGGCGCTGTCCACCGCGGAGGTCGCCGGGCAGGCCGCCGGGGTGGTCGTCGGGATCGCCATGGCTCTGGCGGGGGCGGGGTACTGGTCGCTCGCCGGCCAGCAGCTGAGTGCCCAGGCCGTCACGCAGGTGCTGCTCGTGACCTCCCACCCGTGGCGTCCCGGCTGGGTCGACCGCAGCGCCTCCGTGCGCTCCTTCATCGGCTACGGCTCCTCGCTGCTGGGCTCCCAGCTCCTCACGCAGGTCATCGCGTCCGCCGCCCCGCTGGCCCTGGGGATCCGGCTGGGACCGGCCAGCGTGGGCCTGTTCACCCGCGCGTCCCAGCTGGTGACGATGCCGCTGCTCCAGATGCAGGCCCCGTCGACCCGGGTGGCGCTGCCGGTGCTCTCGCGGCTGGTGGGCCAGCGTGAACGCTTCGCGAGCTTCCTGCTCGCCGGGCAGCTCGCGCTGCTCATGGCCGTCGGCCTGGTCTTCGCCACCCTGCTGGCGCAGGCGCCGTCGGTGATCCGCCTGGTCATCGGCCCGCAGTGGTCCGAGGCCGTCTCGATCTTCCAGGTGCTGCTCGTCGCGGGCTGGTTCCAGGCCGCGAGCTACGCCGGCTACTGGGTGTACCTGGCGACGGGCCAGACGCGCCGGCACCTGCAGCTCGCCCTCATGACCCGTCCGCTCATGGCGGCGGCGACCGTGGCCGGGGCGCAGTGGGGCCTGCAGGGCGCGGCGCTGGCCTACGCCGGCGGCATGGTGCTCGCGTGGCCCGCGTCGCTGCTGTGGCTGCGGCGCGTGACCGACGCTCCGGTGCGCTCGATGCTCGGCAACGGCCTGCGGACCGGGCTCGTGGCGGCGCTCGCGGGCGCCGCCTCCTGGGGGGCCACCGTGGCCCTCCCGGAACAGGCCCACCTGACCCGGCTGCTGCTCGGCACCCTCGCGACGCTCGTGGTCGCGGCGCTCGTGGTCCTGGCGTGGCCCTCCCTGAAGTCCGACGTGCGAAAGGTCCTCTCGATGCGAACGCACCTGCGGCGCCGCGGTGGCGGCGACCCCGTGGCCGACGACCCGGTGGCCGGCGACCCGACGCAGCGGCCGTGAGCGCCTCCGCCCCGGGTCGCCGGCGCGGTGGGGCGAGGGGTCGGGTGGGCCGGGTCGCCGAGCGGGCGTGGGTCTCCAGCGGGCTCCCGGCCGCGGCGGACCGCGCCGTGGTGTTCCTGGCGGTGCGCGAGGGCCGGCGCGCCGCCCGCCGAGCGCCCGCACCGGCCGCCGGGCAGCGCGCCGAGGGCCCGCACGTCGTCCTCGCGGCGCCGGGCGGCGGCAACATCGGCGACCAGGCCCTGCTCGAGGCCCTGCTGGAGGCCACGTCGGGCACGACCCTCGTCACCTCCGGGCCCGACGGTGCCGCGCCAGAGCTGCCGCCAGCGCTGCGCGAGCGGGTCGAGCTGCTGGACGCACCGGCGCTGGTGTACGGCTCCGGGCGCGCCCACCGGGACTCGTTGCGCGCCTACGGGCGGGCGCTCGCCGGCGCCGCGCACGTCAGCGTCGTCGGCGCCGACGTCATGGACGGCGCCTACTCCCTGCGCGCCTCGGTGCGTCGCTCGACCCTCGTCGCCAGCGCTGCCCGGGCCGGCGTGGACTCGCGGGTCATCGGCTTCAGCTGGGGTGCCTCGCCGCGGTGGGCCGCGCTCCGGGCTCTCGCGCGGGCCGCGCGCAGCGGCGTCCGGCTGTTCGCCCGCGAGGAGGTCTCGGCCGGGCGGCTGGAGGCCCACGGCGTCGCCCCCGTGGAGGCCAGCGCCGACGTCGTGTTCGCCGCCCGCACGCTCGACCCGTCCGCGGCGCAGGCGATCCTGGGCGACGACGACGCGCAGCCGGTGGCCCTGGTCAACGTCAGCGGGCTCATCGCCGAACGCCTCGACCTCACGGCGGACCACGTGGAGCTGGTGCTCGCGCTGCGCCAGCGGGGTCTGCGGGTGGTGCTCCTGCCTCACGTGTGGCGCGAGCGCGCGGGTGATGCCGCGGCGTGCGCGGCGGTCATGGACGAGCTGGCGCGCCGGGGGGCCGCGGACGGGGTGCACCTCGTGCGCGACCTGCTCTCCCCCGCCCAGGTCCGAGGACTCACGGCCCGGGCGAGCGTGAGCGTCACGGGTCGCATGCACCTGGCGGTGATGTCGCTGGTGCACGGCGTCCCGGCGATCACCCTGGCCACGCAGGGCAAGGTGGAGGGGCTCATGGCCCTGGTCGGCACGCCGCGGCTCGCCCTCGACCCAGCGCCGGGGTTCGCCGCGCGGGCGGTCGAGCTGGTCGACGAGGTGCTTCCCCCGAGCGCCCCAGCGCGTGCGGCCGTCGCCGCCAGCCTGGACCGGGTGGGCGAGCTCGCACGACGGAACGTGGACGGCCTGCCGCAGCCCGGTGGAGCGCCCCGCGCGGTGGGTGACGTCTGAGGAGACGCGGTCACGAGACGCGGCCGAGCGGCGCCGGTGCGGGGTCTGGCGGCGCGGGTGCGCCACGACACCCACACGACGACGTCGAGGAGGCGTGGGCCAGTGATCCGCTCTTCTGCCCGGCCACCCCGCCGGCGCACCGGCCGACCCGTCGGCGATGACGCCTGCGCAAGAGCACGCCTTCTTCGCCGACCCCGCCCACCAGACGCCCCAGGGCCCCCCGGTGCGCAGGACCAGGTCGCGGATGGGCGACCCGGTGCCCGTGCGCTTCCCCGAGGAGTTGCTGGCCGCGGTGCGCGGCCGCGCCGCCGCCGACGACCGCTCGGTCTCCAGCTGGATCCGCCGTGCCGTCGAGCACGAGCTCACTCGCGCCGGCTGAACGCCTCGCCAGGCGATGATCTCGGTCTCGCCCGTCTCGAGACCCCGGCCGTCCGACCACCACGGACGTGCGACAGCACTCTTCCATGGCCAGGCGGGGGACGAGAGATGCGTCAGAGGTCGGCGCGGTTGCGCGCCACGGCGGTAGACGGTGACCAGGACCGGGACGGCCAGCAGGACGGCGAACCCGGTGAGCGAGACGTCACCGGTGGCCCCGGCCCCGACGCAGCAGGCGATGGCGCCGCCCAGGCACGTGACGCCGACCACGACGAACCACCGCAGCGCCCTGCGCCGATCGGCGCGGTTCGGAGACAGGCTCAACCGGCTGGGCCTGAAGCCCGCGCTCCGCGTGTCGGTCTACCACCCTGGCGCGGACGGGGACTTTCCTTCACCATGACTACCGGAGCGCGACAAGTCCGTCAGCAGGTGCCCCCTGCGGTGCATGTCAGGACTGCGGCGGCGGGGTGAGGTCCTCGCAGGTGTTCTCGTCAGGCAGGAGAGGTCGGAAACGCAGGTCCCAGGTGCGTCCGCCGTCGCTCCACGGTGTCAACAGGCGTGCCTGGCTGGCGGCTTCGAGCACGGGAGCCAGGCCCGCACCGCGCACCACCATGCACGGCGTGCCGTTGATCGTGGCGTCCTGGCCGGGCAGCGTGGGCCCGGGCCAGGACAGCGCGTCCAGATCAGCGTCGGCACTGCCCGGAGCCATGACCACGGCCAGCGCGTCGAAGCGGTAGGGCTCTTGCTCCCCGGCCTGCTCAGGTCCCAGCGCTGCCGGCAGGTCGTCCAGGGCGGCGGCCAGGTCCAGGAGCCTGTAGCGCGCGTCGGCCTGCGCCTGGGTGAGCGTGCCGTCGCCCTCACCGCTGCCCACCGAGATCGAGGGGCTGGGCACGGGCTCGCCGACGATGCCGTCCAAGCCGGCCGAGAACCGCAGGGCGTAGGCGTCGCTCCACACCGGCCCCTCCTCGGTGGTCAGCACGAATCGGGTGGTGGTCACGTCGGTGACCAAGGGCTCGCCCAGGTCCGCGCCGTCGCCCACCCCGGCATCGCGGGCGCGCTGGACCAGAGCGTCCAGGCCCGCGGGCATCAGAACCTGCTGGACCACCTGCGGCAGGGCAGGCAGCTCCTCGACCGGGGTCGTGGACTGCTCGACCTGGCGGATCACCCGCCCGTCGGCGTAGACGGAGGGTGCCTGCAGGCGGGTGAGCAGGTCCCAAGCGGCCACCATCCCGCCGAGGTGCTGGACCTGCAGGACCACCGTGGAGGCGGGATCGACGCTCCGGGTGGTCGGTGGGGGGAAGGAGGGCGCTGGTCCATCGCTGGCGCCAGCGCCACCGCACCCGGCGAGCACCAGCGTGGCGGCGAGAAGAGCCCCGGAGATCCTCGAGGCGTTCATGGTCTTCTCCTCGTCGAGGGGCCTCACCGCAGAGCGCGCCGCCCCTGGTTCGTCGTCGTAGGGGGATGCTCGCGCTGGGAGAGGCAGCGCCACCCTTCGTGGCGCCCACGCGCACGCCGGCGTCACGACTGCCCATGCCTCCAGGACGCGGACAGCCCACCACAGGTTGCCGAGGGACGAGGCCTACCTCGACGGGCGGACGGTGACGAGGAAGTTCTCGCCGTCGGGCGCCGCCTCGCCGGTCCAGGGGTTCTCGAGGTGGCCGTCGTCCTCGGGGTCGAAGCCCCTCAGGGCCCGTCCGCTCGGGACATGCAGAACGGGCTGGGAGGACTCGTCGGAGCGCACGACCTGGATGCCACGCACCCGTCCGCGCACTCGCCGCTCTGCTGGGGAGTGGTGGCCGGCGTGCAGGTGCATCAGTCCGTCCTCTCCCATGGTGCGCTGGCAGTCGAGGTCGACGAGCTGGCCACGCTCGATGGCGTCACCGCAGCACTCGTGCTCCCAGCCGCCCACCTCGACCTCGACGTCCACGCCGCGATCGTCGGTCACCATCGACTGCGAGAGCGACCGCGAAGACCTGGCCCCGAATCAGCGCCTTCATCATGGGCAGCTTCGGCAGGAGAGGGATCCGCTGCACCCACGTAGCCCGCAAGGCGATGACGGCGCCTCGAACCACCGCACCGACCAGGACCAGGGTTGCAGCGAGGTCCGCGCGAGTGAATCGGGGTCATGCGGGGGTCAGCCATGCGCGCAGCGCTTGGCGGATCACCGTGCTGGTGCTGGCGTGCTCGCTCTCCGCGCGCTGGCGCAGCGCCGCCTCCAGCTCGGGGTCCAGGCGCACCGGCACCACGCGCGCCGCCGCCGAGCCCATCGCCGGACGCCCGACCACCGGGCGCAACCGGGCGGGGTCGTAGCCGGCCTCGGCCTCAGCGGCCAGGCGCTCGATGCTCTCGTCGGTCACCGCGTGTCCGTTGCTGGTGGGCGCCGGCGGTGGCGTGGTCTCGGTCATGACGGTTCTCCTGTTCACGTCGGTGGTGCGCGGGTCCTCGTGGGTCACCGCCTGGTGAACGCTCATCCCAACAGGTCCCGGTACTGGGTGCGAGCCTTCATCGCGTGGATGGCCAGCTCCCGGCCGTCGTCGAAGATCAGCACGACGACCTCGAGCAAGCGCCCCGCGGTATCGAAACCCAGGCGTAGCTCGCGCGCCGGCTCTTCGTCGTCCTCGAGCCGGTAGGCCACCTGGCAGGAGGTGGCGACCTGCACCACGTCGGCGTCACTGATCCCGTGCTTGCGCGCCGTGCGGTGCACCTCCACCTCCTTATCGTAATACGGAAGTGGGTGCTGGTCATTCCCCGGCGTCTGGGCTTCTCGAGGCCCTGACGCTGGGGTCCACGGCCTGCGCAGGGGCCTGGGGCGCTCGCGCAGGGCCCGGCGCACGGCGGCGAAGCCCGCCGGCGGCGGACGCGGCACGGATGACGAAGCCTTCGTCGATGGTCGCACGGTGACGATGAGGAGCTCTCCGCAGAGCACCGGCTTGCTCGTCCAGGGATCCTCGAGGTGGCCGTCGTCGTCGGGGTCACAACTTTGCAGAGCCAGACCGCCGGGAAGGCGCAGGACCGGCAGGGGTGCCTTGCCGGGGCGCACGACGCAGATGCCGCGGACTCGTCCGCGCACCCGCCGCTCGTCCGGAGTGGCGTCTCGCGTACCCGTGGACCCTGACGTGGTCAGGCGGCGCGGTGGCTGGCCGCGGTGAGCTCCTGTGACGCCTCCGGGGACACGGGGCCGTCGGGCTCGTCCTGGACGACGACGCGGACCCCGGCGGCCTGCGTGACGTCGGCGTCGGTGAGCTCGGACGGCTCGTCGACGACGGTCGCCAGGCCGTGCTCGCGCAGCAGCGCCGCGATCTGCGTCTGGTGGTCGTCGACGTGCTCGCCGCGGTGGACGCGCCGCACGAGCACGACCGGGCGGATGCCCCAGTCGAGCAGCTGCATCACGGTGCCGACGCCGGCGTGGGTGATCACCACGTCGGCCTCGCGGGCGCACCGCTCGAACTCCTCGCCCGTCATCTCGGCGACCGCCCGGCCGGGCAGGTCCCGCGCGGACGTGACCCCGAGCTGCCACACGGTGCTCGACGACGCGAGGCCCGTGGCGAGGACGGCGTCGACCGCGGCGTCGAACCGGTAGGGCTTGATGGTCCCGAGGGAGACGAAGAGCCGGGGCCGCGACGCGTCCTCGACGACGTCACGAGCGGCCTCGTCCGTCGCCGGTTCCGTCGCGTAGCTCGCGAGGACGCTGCCGCGGTAGCGCCACCGCTCGCCCGCCCACCCGCGGTGCTGGGTCTGCAGCGAGGCCAGGCGCAGCGCCGCGACCAGGCGACCGGTCATCGACGGGCCCTGCACGCGGGAGATGCTCTCGATGTACAGGCGGGGGACGTGCTTGACCTTCGCGGCGAGGAAGCCCGCCACGGCGAGCGCCGCCCCGGTGCTCACCACGCCGTCGAAGGACTCGCCGCGGGTCCCGCGCAGGATCATCCGCGTGGCCCGCAGCACGCCACGCCAGTCCCGCGGCGAGACGTAGGGGACGGTGAGCACACGGCGCCCGGCGAGCAGGGCGCGCGACTGAGGCGTGTCGAAGGTGACCCACAGCGAGTCGTCGCGGACGTCCATCGACCCGGCGATCCGGTTCAGCTGCGCCAGGTGGCCGCCCGTCGACGCCACCATGAGGTACTTGGGACGGTCCGAGGAGCTGTCAGGGGCTCCGAGCTGCATGTCGATCGCTCCGCACGCCGAAGAGTGGGTCGCCATCGCCAGGGGTGACGAGGCCGTGGCACGATCGTAGTCCGGTCCGTCGCGTTGATGCTCGGTCGTCCGGTTTCGACAGGCTGGGCCGCTCACAGCATGATGTCCCGGTGCAACCGTCGGGTCAGACCCCACGACCGAGCGTCACCGTCATCGTGCCGGTCCGGGACGGGGTGGATGCCTTGGCCGTGTGCCTGCGCGCGCTGGCCGCTCAGACGTACCCGCGCGAAGACCTCGACGTGGTCGTCGTCGACGACGGGTCCACGGAGGACCTCTCTCCCGCGGTACCGGACGACCCGCGCTTCCGTCTCGTGCGGCAAGACCCTGCCGGCTCCTACGCCGCCCGCAACACCGCGCTCGCGCACGCCTCCGGAGCCGTCTGCGCGTTCACCGACGGCGACTGCGTCCCTGACCCGTCGTGGGTCGTGCGCGCCGTCGAGGCGCTCACCACCCCGGACCGCGTCGACATGGTGGGCGGCGCGGTCGAGATGACCTACGCCGGCGACGCCCCGTCCACGGGCACCGAGCTGTACGAGGCGCTGCACGGCTTCCCCCAGGAGCGGTACCTGCGCTCGGAGCACTTCGCCGTGACGGCCAACATGGTGGTCTGGCGCGAGTCCCTCGACCGCGCGGGCCCCTTCGACGCCCGGCTGCGCTCGCGCGGCGATGCCGAGTTCGGCCAGCGCCTGGCCCGAGGGGGCGGCCGCCAGCGCTACGCACCGGAGGCGATCGTGCGCCACCCGGCGCGGGCGACGTGGACGGAGCTGGCCACCAAGCTGCGTCGCGTCAGCGAGGGACGGCGCGACCAGGCCCGCCGGGCCGGGGAGCCGCCGACGTTCTTCGCCCGCCTCGCGCTCGGGCAGGCGTCGATGACCGCGCGCATGCTCGTCGCGCTCCTGCATGATCGCCGTCCCGCCGGAGCGTCGCCGGCCACCGTCGCGGGCTACGTGGTCGTCTTCGTCGGTGCGCGCGCCCTGCAGGGAGCGATCTACGCCCGAGCGGCGGTGGCGGACCTCACCCGCACCGCTCCCCCGACGGACGAGTCCGACACGCCGGAGTAGTCAAAGTTTGACGGATAGTGACCACATGCGGCGAGGATGTGCGCGGCTCATCGAGGGCGCGCACCAGGCCGGCCCCTCACCGGGACCGTCGTCGGTCGCCGGGGTGCAGCCCATCCCGGCCGACACGCCCAGCACCCGGAGGTCTCCGTGCCGTCTCTCGCCCGCCTCGCCCTGTCCGCCCTCACCGTCTCCCTGCTGACCGCCACGTCCCTGACGGGCGGGGTCGCCGCGGCGGCGCCCCCGAGCGCCGAGGAGCTCGTCTCGCGCACGCTCGCGGACCTGCCGAGCGGCCCCCTCACGTGGGCGCCACCATCGCTGGAGGACCCGGAGCTCATCACCCTGACGCAGAAGCGGCCGTTCCAGCGCCTCGACGACTCCAAGGACTACGTCGTGCGGCTCGACGGGGGCAGGCTCACGTTGAAGCCCGGCCAGAAGGCCGGCGTCTGGGGCGGCGACGACGTCGTCTGGATCGGCGGCGAGATCCAGGCGCCGAACAACCAGCGGCCGGTCAAGCTCGACCGTCAGCGCGGCTCGATCCACCTGGAAGGCGTGCACGTCACCGGCAGCGGGATGCGCGAGGGCATCAACCTCGACCAGCGGTACGGAGCGTCGGTCACCATCCAGAACGTGCTCGTCGACCAGGTCAGCGGCAACCAGAGCGGGCACCACGCGGACGTCCTGCAGACCTGGGCCGGACCGGGACGGCTGCGCATCGACCGGCTCGAGGGCACCACGAACTACCAGGGCATCATGATCGACACCAAGGGGTTCGGGAACGCGAGGACCACCGGCTTCGACTTCCGCAACGTCGTCCTGCGCCACACCGGCGAGGGCTACCGCGACGTCGACCGCGGCTACCTCGTCCGGCGCACCGAGCGCAGCGGGAGCTGGCCCCTGGAGGCGGAGAACGTCACCCTGGTCCACCCGACGAAGGACAAGGACCGGCTCGTCATGGGCCCCGGCGACTGGGACGGCTTCGAGGTCGCCCGCAGCGCAACGTCCCCCCTCGTGGGCAACCCCGGGAAGGACTACTCCCTGGTGGGCTACGCCGACTGACGCTCCACGGCGGGCCGTCCTCCGATCAGGCGCGGGGCCGACCTGCCCGACCCGTCCGCAGCGCTCCGCCTGTCCGGAGACCTCGGGCGGGGACCTCGGGCGGGGACCTCGGGCGGGGAGTTGCAGCACCGCGCGCTCGCCGAGCGGGGGGCCCGTGCGACTCGTACCGGCGTGTCGCGCGCACCAGCTCCCCGCTCGTCACGAGCACGGGTGGCCGGCCAGACCGGCCGACGGACCGAGCAGTCACTCGACCCTCGCGTCCCACGCTCCGTCACCTCACCCCGACGGTGCGCTCACCCGTCGGATCCACCCTCGACCGGGGACGGCCCACCGTGCCGGATGGGGCGCCGCACGCGGCTCCACGTCCTCGATCGACGGCGGTCAGCGTGCCGCACGCGGCTCCACGTCCCCGATCGACGGCGCCATCGTGTCGATGAGGGTGCGCACAGGGCGGGGCGAGCCCGTACGGTGCTCGCCGAGGCCCGCCCCGCGCCGGGGTTCAGGCCCCGTCGCCCCCGAGCCGCTCGAGCTCTTCGGCGACCACGGAGTCGTCGAGCTTGGTGAAGATCGGCTTTGGCGGGGCCACGGGGGTCCCGGGCACGACGTCGACGGGCGCCCACACCGGGCCGTCCGCGTAGTCGCCGGTGATCACCGGGTAGCTGCGCGAGGCGTCGTCGAGGTCGGCGACCTCCTGGACCACCGGCATCGGCTGGAACGTCCCGCTGCCGCCCAGCGCCTGGTGGACGGCGGTGCTGCTGTGCGGCAGGAACGGCGAGAGCAGCGTGTTGAGGTCCGTGACGGCCTGCGCGGCGACGTGCAGCACCGTGGCCATCCGCGCCCGGTCGCCGTCATCGCTGCTCTTGGCCAGCTTCCACGGGGCCGTGTCGGACAGGTACCGGTTGGCCTCTCCCGCGAGCCGCATCGCCTCCCCGATGGCCTGCTTCTGCCGGTGCTCGGAGATCAGGCGCCCGACCGTGTCGAAACCGCCGCGCACCGTGGCGATCAGCGCGGCGTCCTCGTCGGTGAGCTCCCCCGGCTCGGGGATGGCGCCGAGGTTCTTGGCGATCATCGACGCGGTGCGGTTGACGAGGTTGCCCCACGTGGAGACCAGCTCGTCGTTGGTGCGGCGCACGAACTCCGTCCACGTGAAGTCCGCGTCCTGGTTCTCCGGGCCCGCGGCGGCGATGTAGTAGCGCAGCGCGTCGGGCTGGTAGCGG
>JARIBR010000286.1 GCA_029258695.1 Quadrisphaera sp. | reverse complement strand
CCGCGGTCGTCTTCGTCGGGCGCATCACGCGGCAGAAGGGCCTGCCGTACCTGCTGCGCGCCGCGGCGCGGCTGCCCCGCGACGTCCAGCTGGTGCTGTGCGCCGGCGCCCCGGACACCCCGGAGATCGCCGCGGAGGTCGAGCAGCTCGTCGCCGACCTCGCGGCCACCCGCAGCGGCGTCGTGTGGATCGACCGCGTCCTGCCGCGCGAGACCCTGTGCCAGGTGCTCACCGCCGCGACGGTGTTCGTCTGCCCCTCGATCTACGAGCCGCTGGGCATCGTCAACCTCGAGGCCATGGCGTGCGGGGCGGCGGTGGTGGGCACGGCGACCGGCGGCATCCCCGAGGTGGTCGACGACGGGCGGACGGGCTGGCTCGTGCCCATCGAGCAGGTCACCGACGGCACCGGCACGCCGGTGGACCCCGAGCGGTACGTGGGCGACCTCGCGCAGACCCTCGAGCTGGCCTGCTCCGACCGCGCCGAGGCCGACCGTCGTGGGCAGGCCGGTCGCCAGCGCGCCGTGGAGGAGTTCTCGTGGGAGACCATCGCGGACCGCACCGTGGAGGTCTACAAGGCGGCGCTGGGCGTCTGACCGACGCTCGTCGACGAGGCCGCGACGGCGAGCGCGGTGCGGGCCACGGCGCCGACCTCGCGCAGCACCTCGCGCCGGGCCGCCGCCTCGCCGGCGACCAGGGCGCCGCCGTCGTCGGCGCTCGCCAGCTCGACGACGAGCAGCACCCGCGCTGCCGTCGTCGCGGCCGCGAGAGCCTGCGGCGCGGCGCTCGGCGGGAAGGCGTCACGGGCCAGCGACCCGCCGCGGGCGTCGGCCAGGCGGTCGGCGGCGTCGTCGCGCCAGCGGGCCACGTCGAGGGCGGTCAGCGCCGCGGTCGCCCGCGAGAGCGCCGACCGCAACCCCCGCGAGGCGCCGTCCAGGGTCAGGGCGTCGACGTCGGGGCGCACCCGCGCCGGGTGCAGGGTCCAGGTGACCATGGCGCCGGGCTCGAGGAAGGACCCGAAGGCCGTCACCTCCGGGACGAGCGCGGTGGCGCCGGCCTCGCCCGCCGCCACCGCGCCGGACGTCGCAGGGTCCTCGACGAGGACCGCCTCCCCGGCGTCGACCGCGTCCTGCGTCAGCGCCGGGGGCCCGGCCAGTCCCGCCGGGTCCCCCGGGGCGGGCAGGACCGCGCGCACGCGAGCGCCCGTCCCCGCCAGCGACGCGACCAGGTCGGCCAGGCCGGCGCCCGCGAGCGCAGCCAAGCGCGCACCGACCGTCCCGGTCACGGCGCCGACCGCGTCGCCGGGGGAGGGCGGAACCTCACCGGGGGAGCCGGCGGCCGGGGCTGCCGTCGTCCAGGCGGTGGTGTGCGGCTCATCGCTCCCGGTGACGGCCGCGAGCGCGGCGGCCGGCGTGGCGCGTCCGGCGGCGACGGCGCCCGCCCAGGCGGCCAGGACGACGGACCGGGGGACCTCCAGCATCCCCTCACGGTAGGTGAGGACCGCTCCGAGCGCCGCGACAGGCCGGGCGCGGCGGCTGGTCGACCACCACCAGTCCGCCGAGCCCCTGGCCCGACGACCCTGACGTCATGACCGGGCGTACCTGCCGCCTCGCCGGTGCTTCCAGGGACTGGCGCAGCCTGAGCGGTCCGGTTGGTAGGAAGTGGGACGGTCTCGGTGACCGCTCGGTCGCCGGCGGGATTCAGCCGGTGGAGGTGTCCCACAAGTCAGTCCCACGACGGCGTCCCGAGCCAGTCGTACGGAGATGACCTGCGGCACGGTGCCGAGGCGCTGGCGCTGACGTTGAGCCCTTGGTGGGCCGATGTGATGGTGGCCGGAGGCGACGTCGAGCCAGGTGAGCATGGTGATCGTGCGCCGGTGGTGAACAGGTCATCCGCGGACTCGATCCTCGGGGCAGGGTGGGGTCCATGACGAGGGTGCTGGTGCTCGGGGGGACCGCGTGGCTCGGCTCGCGCGTGGCCGGGGCCTGGGTGGCCCGGGGCGCTGAGGTCACGTGCCTGGCTCGAGGCACTTCCGGGTCGCCACCGGCAGGTACCCGCTTGGTGCGCGCGGACCGCTCGAGCCGTGGTGCCTACGACGCGGTCGCGGGGCAGGAGTGGGACGAGGTCGTCTAGCTCTCCTACGAGCCTGCCCTGGTGCAGGGCGCGCTGGCAGCGCTGGCCGCGGGTGCTCGGCACTGGACGTTGGTCTCCACGGTCTCGGTGTACGCCAGCAACGACGAGCCAGGCGCGCAGGAGGACGCCGCGCTGCTGGTGCCGTCGAGGGACGGTGATGACTACCGCGGCGCGAGGGTCGCCGCCGAGATAGCCAGCGGTGCGGCGCTGGGGGAGTGGCTGCTGGTGGCCCGTCCCGGTCTGGTCGGTGGACCTGGTGACGGATCGGACCGCTTCGGGTACTGGGTCTCGCGGTTCGCGCTGGCCCGCCAGTTCGTCGACGGCCCCGTCCTGGCCCCGCGCACCGAGGGGCGCTGGGCGCAGATCGCCGACGTCGACGACCTCGCCGCCTGGTTGTGCGCTGCCGGCGAAGCGGGCTTGAGCGGGGTGGTCAACGTCACCGGCGCCTCCATTCCTCTGCAGGAGGCGCTGGAGGTGGCAGCCCGGGTGGCTGGTTACGACGGCGCGGTGGTCAGCGCCTGCGACGACTGGCTCCTGGAGCGCGGCGTCGGGTACTGGGCCGGGCCGCGGTCGCTACCGCTGTGGCTGCCGATGACCGATGCCGCCTTCGCTCAGCGCGACACCGGCGCCCTGCAGGCATCCCTTCCAGGTCTCGGCATGGGGTTGTCCTCGTGGGCCGCGACGATGGAACGGACGTTGACCGATGAGCGCTCCCGCGGTCTGAACCGGGACCGGCGCTCAGGACTGGCCCGCGGCGAGGAGCTGGCGCTCACCGCGGAACTGGCCTGAGCGCCGACGGCGCCACAGATCAGGTGTCACCTCCTCATGCCGCGGCCCGATCGAAGGTCTCAGCTCTTGGCCACCTCCGCTGCGTCCAGAGCGCGCGCCCGGCGCAGCGCTGGGACCTCGATCGTGAGCAGGGCGAGACCCTCGACGATCAGCGCCAGCCCGCGCCCGCGCTGGTGACGACCCGGAGGGTAGGGCCAGAGCAGCCAGCGCGGCACGACCTCGGGACGAGCGATCAGCACGACACCGCTGACGATGGCGATGAGGTCTCCCGCCACGGCAAACGTGTACAGCTGCCGCACCTCGGAAGGCGCGGCAGGAGAGCTCGCAGCACCCAGGACCGCGCGCGCACCGCTGCCCGCCCCGCCCAGCAGGCTCTGCGACCCGAAGGCAGCCAGCACGGGCTGGCCCGCCCAGCACCCGACCAACCACAGCCCCGCCCCGGCCGTCACGCTGGCCGCCGCCCACGCGCCCGAAGCCCGCTGCTCCCTGGCCTCCACCTGCCCGATGTCCATGAGCCACCCTCCCAGAGGTGACCACCGCCAGCAGCCGAGCACGCAGGACCACTCCTGCCCGACGTTGCCTGCGATCGCCTCTGGAACTGACCGACCGGCAGGGTGGGCGTCTGGAGTACACCCTTGGGTACAGATGTGGCAGGAAGCCCGAACCACCCTGGGGAACGTTCCTCTGGGGTCTAGACCCACTCCTGGGCGAGCCGGGGTCGCGCACCCGATCGGTCTGACTCTTCGACCCCGGGGACGGGGAGCGGCAAGGTGGCTCCAGCGGACTCCGATGGGCCGCGCTCGGGAGGGTGCTGGACGTGCCGTCTATTGGGGCGTATCTTATTTGTCGTGGGGGTGACGTGGTCGGCGGCAGCCGACAAGCACGGCGTGGCCCACCAGGACGCGCTGCACGCCATGGTCAATGCGATCTACGTCGAGACCTCCTTCGACGACCCGCGCCCGCCAGCGACGATCCGCCCCACGCTCTACATCGGCCCCCAGCGCGACCGGCGCGCGTCGCTGCTGGAGGTCATGGTCGAGGCCACCCCGCCCCGCGGCGTGCACGTCTTCCACCTGATGCCCGCGCGGGTCAAGCACCTGGCACGGATGAAGGAGAAGCCATGAGCACCACCGAGACGACTACTACCCACGCTGACGAGCGCGACCAGGCTGCTGCGCGCTGGGCCGAAGACGAGATGACCCTGCCGGCCCGCTCGGCCACCGCGCTGCGCGGGGACGCGGCCGCCGCCCACGGTCGCTCCCTGCTCGAAGACGCCCTCGGCGGCCCCGAGGAGGTCGAGGCGGCGGTGCGAGGGCGCAAGACGCTGGGCCGTGCCCGCCCGGAGGGGCGCTCACCCAAGCGGCAGGCCACCCTGCCGGCCGAGCTGGACCGGCGCGGGCTCGCCTTCATCCAGGCGGGGGGCGCGCACGACTACTCCGCGCTGATGCGCACCGCGCTGGCGGAGTACCTCGACCACCACGCCAGCGCGTAGGGCCCTGCTCGGCTGCTGTCCCGTGGTCCCACGCGGCCCTGGCGGCATCTGCTGGGCCGATTCGCAGTCGGTCCGACGGCTTGGACGGGAAATCCGGTGGCGGGTGGTCGCTGCGGTGGTGTTCCCTCAGAGCATGGTGATCGTGTTCGAGGACCAGCGAGCAGCCCGGTTGGTCGAGGCGGTGGGCGTGCTGGCCGGGTGGCAACACGATGAGGCGCCCATGCAGCTGCACCCGGGGGATCTGGGCTGGCACTGGCAGCGCGGTCGCGAGGCGACGGTCGCGGCGGTGCGCACCTGGAGCCGGGACGGAGCGATCCTGGCCATCGGCATGCTGGACGGCCCGAGCCTGCTGCGGGTGACCACCGCCCCGCAGGCCCGGCGCGACGAGGAGCTGGCCCGCCAGGTGGTGGCCGACATCACCGACCCCCAGCGCGGGGTGCTGCCGGCGGGCCAGGTAGCCGTCGAGGCGCCGAGCGGCGCGCTGGTCACGGACCTGCTCGCGCAGCGCGGGTGGGCAGCGGATGAACCCTGGACGCCGCTGCGCCATGACCTCGCCGAGCCGGTGGAGGACCCAGGTGTGCGCATCGAGGTGGTCGGGCTGCGGCGGGTAGGTGCATGGGCTGCGGTGCACCGGGCCGCATTCGGCTCGGAGAGGTTC
Source organism: Quadrisphaera sp. (assembly GCA_029258695.1). Next base: position 1,507 of record JARIBR010000286.1, on the reverse strand, counting down.
ACCGAGCAGCGTTGGCACGCCATGGCCGAAGGGCCCGCGTTCGCCGATTCTCGGTGGCTGATCGCCCTCGACGAGGCTGACCTAGCGGTGGCGCCGGCTGGGGTGTGGTCGGCCGGCCGGGGCCGGGCCGGCCTGATCGAGCCGATGGGCGTGCACCCTGAGCACCGCGGGCGCGGCCACGGCAGGGGCATCACCGTGGCCGCGGCGGCTGCGCTGCGCGAGATGGGCTCGTCCAGCGTGATGACGTGCACCCCCAGCGCCAATGTCGGCGCCGTGGCCACCTACGCCTCAGCCGGCCTTGAACCGCTGCCTGAACGCTGGGACCGTGCCCGCGCCGCGTAGGGCGCGCCGACGGGTCGACCGAGACGGTGGTCAGATTCTGCGACCGAGCGCAGCCGGTCAGTTGAAAGCCTTGAAATCTGTGCGCCTGGGAACCTCCCTACGTGCCCACATCTGAATCCGTGCGTCTGGGGTACACCCCAGAAGCCCACGTCGCGGAGCTGCGACACGCGTGCAGGTAGGGCCCCGATCGGGGTTGATGCCCGGACCTGTCCGTGGGTCTAGAGGTGGTGTGGTGCCTGCGTGGGGCTGGTGCAGGGTGGTGGTGTGGAGTGCATCTTCTGCGAGATCGTCGCCGGTCGTTCGCCCGCGCAGGTTGTCTGGCAGGACGAGGAGGTGCTGGCGTTCATGGACATCAACCCCGTCACCGACGGCCACGTGCTGATCATCCCGACCGCTCACTCGGTGGGGCTGGACGACATCGACGCGGGCACGGCGGGGCTGATGATGCAGGTCGCCCAGCGCGTGGCCACGGCGTTGAAGGACGGCGAGGTGCACTGCGAGGGAGTGAACTTGTTCTTCGCCGATGGCCAGGCCGCCTTCCAGGAGGTCTTCCACTCCCACCTGCACGTCTTCCCTCGCTACGCCGGCGACGGCTTCACCATCGACGCGCCGTGGCAGGGACGCTCCCCGGAGTCCTTGGCGCGCTCAGCAGCGGCCATCCGGCACGCCCTGGAGGTGGCCAGCTCCTCCGAGGCAGGTGCGTCGTCGCAGCCGAGCGTGACCGCCTGACGCAGGTTGGCGCTGTGACCATGGATGAGCGGGTGAAGGTGCGCCCCTACGCCGACAGCGACGCCGGGGCGACCTGGCGGGTCTTCCACGCCGCCGTGCGTCGCACGGCTGTGTCCTGCTACACCCCCGCGCAGGTGGCGGCGTGGGCTCCGGACGACGTCGATGCTGACCGCTGGGCCCACCGACGCGCGGCGGCCTGGACGATCGTGGCCGTCGAGGAGGAGCAGGGCCGGGTGCTGGCCTTCGCTGACCTGACCGAGGCCGAGGAGATGGACATGCTCTACGTCCACCCCGACCACGCCCGCCGCGGCATCGCCACCGCCTTGGTCGCCCGCGTGGTCGACGAGGCTGCCCGGCGCGGCCTCGAGCGCGTGGAGGTCCACGCCAGCAAGGTGCTGCAACCGTTGCTGACCCGCCTGGGCTTCATCACCGACGA
>JARIBR010000296.1 GCA_029258695.1 Quadrisphaera sp. | reverse complement strand
CACGGTCGACTCCGCCTCGCTGGGCCTCGTGGTCGTCAAGCTCGTGGCGCCCTGCCTTCCGCTGATCGCCACGATGGGCGTCGCCGCCGTCGCCGCGCTGCTCGGCACCGCGGTCTTCCTCGCCCTGCTCGGCCGCATGCCGCTGCGCTCGCCGGTGATGGTGCCGCTGGTGGGCCTGATGTACGGCGGCGTCATCGGGGCGGTGAGCAGCTTCATCGCCTACCGCTACGACCTGCTCCAGTCGCTGCTGGCCTGGACGACCGCGGACTTCTCGGGGGTGCTGCGCGGACGCTACGAGCTGCTCTGGCTGGCCGGAGCGCTCGCGGCGGTCGCCTGGCTCGTCGCCGACCGCTTCACCATCGCCGGGCTGGGCCGCGACATGGCCACCGGGCTGGGGGTGAACCACCGTCAGATGCTGATGATCGGCCTCACGGTCGTGGCCCTGGTGACGGCGATCGTGGTGGTGACGGCGGGGGTGATCCCGTTCCTCGGCCTCGTGGTGCCCAACATCGTCAGCCTCGTCGTCGGGGACCACGCCCGGCGCAGCGTCCCGTGGGTGGCCGTGACCGGCGCCGCCTTCCTCCTGGTGTGCGACGTCATCGGGCGGACGCTGCGCTACCCCTACGAGATCCCGCTGGGGGTCGTCGTCGGCGTCATCGGCAGCGCCGTGTTCCTCGCCCTGCTGCTGGGCAGCTCGCGTCGTGTCGGCTGAGCCCGCGTCCTCGCTGCGCAGCACCCCCGCGCGGCCTCCGGCCCGGTGGGACCCGCGCTGGACCGCCGCCGCATGCGTCGTCGCCGCCGTGGTGGTCTGTGCCGTCTTCCTCCTCCACGACCTGCCCGAGGCCTGGGACTACGTCCTGCCGCTGCGGGCCCGCAAGATCGCCGCGCTGGTGCTCGTCGCGGTCGCCGTGGCCGTCTCGACGGTGCTCTTCCAGACCGTCACGGCCAACCGCATCCTCACCCCGGGGATCATGGGTTTCGACGCGGTCTACCTGCTCATCCAGACCGTGCTCGTCTTCACCGTCGGGGTCGGCGCGACGAGCGGCATCGACGTGCGCCTCCAGTGGCTCCTGGAGGTCGGGCTCATGGTCGTCGTGGTCGGGGCGCTCTCGCAGTGGCTCTTCGTCGGGGCGCGCCGCGACCTGCAGGTGCTCGTGCTCGTCGGCATCGTCGTCGGCACGCTCTTCCGCTCCCTGACCACCCTGCTGCAGCGGATGCTCGACCCCAGCGCCTTCACGATGCTCCAGGACTCCTTCTTCGCCAGCTTCGGCGCGGTCGACGAGACGCTCATCGGCATCACGGCCGTCGTCGTGGCGCTGGCCCTCGTCGCGCTGTGGCGGCTGCGCACCACCCTCGACGTCCTCGGGCTGGGTCGCGAGGCGGCGACGGGGCTCGGCGTGGACCACCGGCGCACGGTGATGGCCGTGCTGATGATCGTCGCCGTGCTCGTCTCGGTCTCGACCGCGCTGGTGGGCCCCATCACGTTCTTCGGGCTCCTCGTGGCCCACCTCTCCTACCGGCTGGTGGGCCACCGCCACGCGGTGGTGCTCCCCGCGGCGGCCGGCATCGCCGTCCTCTGTCTCGTCGGCGGACAGGTGCTGCTCGAGCGGGTCTTCGACTTCGCGACCGGGCTGTCCATCATCATCGACTTCGCCGGCGGCATCTTGTTCATCGTGCTGATGCTGCGGAGGTCCCGCCTGTGATCGAGGTCCGCGCCCTCACGAAGTCCTACGGCGCGACGCCGGTCGTCGACGACGTCTCGCTCGACCTCGCCTCGCCGGGCATCACCGCCCTCATCGGTCCCAACGGGGCCGGGAAGTCGACGCTGCTGTCGGTGGTCGCTCGCCTGCTCGGCGCCGACACGGGGTCGGTGGTGGTCGGCGGCCTCGACGTCCTCGCGGCCCGCTCGCGCGAGGTCGCCCTGCGCCTGGCCGTGCTGCGCCAGGACCACCAGGTGGCCGCTCGCCTGACCGTCCACGACCTCGTCTCCTTCGGCCGCTTCCCCCACTCCCGCGGACGCCCGGGACCCGGGGACCACGCCGCCGTGGCGCGCGTGCTCGAGCAGCTCGCGATGACCGACCTCTCGAGCCGGTTCCTCGACGAGCTGTCCGGGGGCCAGCGCCAACGGGCCTACATCGCCATGACGCTCGCGCAGGACACCGAGTACCTCCTGCTGGACGAGCCGCTGAACAACCTCGACCTCGCCCACGCCGTGCAGATCATGCGGCTGCTGCGCACGGCGGCCGACGAGATGGGCAAGCGCATCGTGGTGGTCCTGCACGACATCAACTTCGCCTCCCGGTGGGCCGACGAGATCGTGGCGATGCGCGGTGGCCAGGTGGTCGCGCAGGGCCCGCCCGCCGACGTGGTCCGCCCCGACGTGCTCGGCGGCCTGTACGGCGTCGACGTCGAGGTGGAGACGGTGCGGGGGCACCGGGTGGCCGTCTACTACGGGTAGGGGAGCGCCCCTCCTCAGGGGAAGGGCGCGACCTCCTGCGGACGGGGGCGCGGCGGGCTCAGCCGGGGCCCGAGCTCCAGCTCGCCCCGACGCTCTCGAGCCTCTCCTGGTCCTCGACGGGCCCGCGCGGCCCCAGGTCGTACCCGGCGAGGGTCCAGCGCTGCGCCAGCGCGTCGTCGAGATCGCCGCGGCGCTCCGCCGAGACCTCCGCGAGCGCCGGCCGCAGCACCGCCCAGCGGGCGTTGCCCAGCGATCCCAGCGCGGGGCTCGCGGCGGGGCCGAGACCCGTCAGCTCGAGCACCCCGGACCGGGTGACCGCGCCGTGGGTGGCGATGACCAGGATCCCGCCGTCGGGGGTGGCTGCGGCGTGACGGCGCACGGCGTGCGCCATCCGCTGGCCCATCTCGGTGCGGGTCTCCCCCGTCACCCCGGCCCTGCTCTCGTGGGCCCCGGCCCGCCAGGCGGCGTACTCGTCCGGCCAGCGCCGCGCGATGTCGGTCATCGCCAAGCCCTGCCACAGCCCTCCGTCGACCTCGCGGACGTCCTCGTCCACGCGGCTGGGGAGGTCGGCGAGCACGGCCAGCGACGCGAGCGTCCAGGCGGCCCGGGTGAGGTCTGAGGTGACCAGGCGCACCGGCGCCCCGGCGATCTCGTCGGCGAGGGCGAGCGCGGCGCGCTGGGCCTGCGCGAGCCCGACGGCGTCGAGGGGGGTGTCGAGCTGTCCCTGGAAGCCGCCGGAGGCGTTCATGGCGCTGCGCCCGTGGCGCCACAGGATGATCCGCGCGGCGGTCACCGGTGGTTCAGCCCTGCGTCGCGGGCGGTACGGGCTGCGGCTCCACCGGCGCGGACGGCGGGTAGAGCGGGCGGGCGTCGTCGGCGTCGGTGGCGTCCGGGCGGCCCTGGGCGTCGGTGACGTCGGCGGGCAGCTCGATGGCCGGCCCGTCCTTCCACAACCGCTCCAGCGCGTAGTACTCGCGGTCCTCGGCGAGCTGGACGTGGACGACGACGTCGGCGTAGTCGAGCAGCACCCAGCGCGCGTCGGAGACGCCCTCGCGCCGGACGAGCGTGGCGCCGGCTCCCTTCATGGCCTCCTCGACCGCGTCGACCACGGCGCGCACCTGGCGCGGGTTGTTCGCCGCGGCCAGCAGGAAGGCATCGGTGATGACGAGCTGGTCCGAGACGTCGAGCGCGACGATCTCGCTGGCCTGCTTCTCGGAGGCGGCGCGGGCGGCGACGATCGTCAGCCCGACGGCGCGGTCGGTGGCGGTCACGGAGCTCCTGGGGTCAGAGGTGTGGTGCGGGGAGGACGGATCGAGTGTGCCAGCCGGCGCGGACACCACCGTCGTCACGGATCCCCGGTGGTCGTGGTGGAGGCTCCGTCGGGGCCATGGCCCACGGTCTGGTCCCGCGGGACGCGGGCCACGCCGTGCCAGGATGCGCCGGTGCTGCTGCCCGTTCCCCGCGACCACCTGCCGGCCCGCGTGGCCCTGCTGCTGGGGGGCCTGGTCCTGTTCGGCGCCAGCATCGCCCTCATCGTGCGCGCGGGCCTCGGGGTGATGCCGTGGACGGTGCTCGAGCAGGGCCTCACGCGCACGTTCGGGTTGACCCTCGGGGTGTGGTCGATCCTGCTCGGGGTGGTGCTGCTCCTGCTCTGGGTCCCCCTCGGCCAGCGGGCCGGGCTCGGCACGCTGACCAACGTGGTGCTCGTCGGCATCGCGCTGGACGCCACGCTCGCCGTGGTCCCCCCGATCGAGGGCCTGGGCTGGCGCGTCGGGGCGCTGGTGCTGGGCATCGTGGCCAACGGGGTGGCGACCGGGGCCTACATCGGGGCCGGGATGGGCCCCGGGCCGCGCGACGGCCTGACCACGGGTCTCAGCGCGCGCACGGGGCGGTCGCTCCGGCTGGTGCGCACGGTGGTGGAGGTCAGCGTCGTGGTCCTCGGCGTGCTGCTCGGGGGCCAGCTCGGGGTGGGGACGGTGGCGTACGCGCTGACCATCGGCCCGCTGATGCACCTGTTCGTGCCGATGCTGCGCGTCCGCGGGCCTGCTCGCACCGGCTGAGGCGCAGCAGCGAGGACCGTTCGTCCTCGAGGACCCGGCACGTCGTCTCCGTCAGGCTGGACGCGGCGAACGGCGAGCCGTCGGTCTCGTGGAGGCGAGCATCGGGGAGCAGTGGCCGGTCAGCTCGCGGCGGTGCTCCTCGGTGCGGGCCAGCAGAGCGTCACCGGCACCGGTGTCGTCGCCTGGACCGGCGGGCGCGGCGGTGCGGTCGGCGGCATCGGTGGCGGCGACGGTCGCGCGACCGTAGCGGGGCCGGTGAGCCGCGGGCACGATCACGGCGCCACCCGTGAAGCGGGTCACGAACGACGGACCCTCGGCGACGCGGCGCAGCGGGCTGCGGTGCCACGCTGGCGTCATGACCCGAGACCAGGAGACCCACCGATGGGCGCGCTAACCGGCCGGGTGGTGCTGGTGACGGGCGCCAGCCGGCGCATCGCCATCGGCGCGGCCATCGCGCGGCGGGCGGTCGCCGACGGTGCCCAGGTGTTCCTCCACTCCTGGAGCCCGTTCGACGCCGGGCAGCCCTGGGGCGCCGACCCCGGCGGGGTCGAGGCGCTCGTCGAGGAGCTGCGGGAGGCCGGCGGTCACGTCGAGCACCTGGCGCTGGACCTGGCCGACCCCGCTGCCCCGGCCCGGCTCGTCGACGCCGCGGTCGAGCGGTTCGGGCGCCTGGACGCGGTGGTCGCCAACCACGCCCGGGGCGTCGACCAGGACCTCGAGCACCTGACCGCCGAGGAGCTGGACCTCACGTTCGCGGTCAACGTCCGCGCGAGCCTGCTGCTGGTCCAGCGCCTCGCCGCCCGCTTCGACGAGCACCCGCGGGCCGCCGACGACGCGGCGAGGCGCACCGGGCGCGTGGTGCTGTTCACCTCGGGGCAGTACCACGGGGCGATGCCCGACGAGCTGCCCTACATCGCCTCGAAGGCGGCGCTGCACGAGCTGACCACCTCCCTCGCGGTGCACCTCGCCCCGCGCGGCATCGCCGTGAACTGCATCAACCCTGGCCCGAACGACACCGGCTACGCCGACGACGCGATGCGCGCAGCGGTCGCGGCCGCCAACCCCGGCGGACGTTGGTCGACGCCCACGGACGCGGCACGCCTGGTGGGGTGGCTGCTCAGCGACGAGGCCGAGTGGGTCACGGGCCAGACCATCGCCTCCGACGGCGGGTGGTCGGCTGCGGCCCACTGAGGCGGCGGCGAGAATTGCCCGGGGCCCGGCGGCCGTCGAGCCCCGGTGACCGCCGTCCAGGGTCCGACGGCCATGGCAGCGCGGTGTTCCGACGATGCATGGCCGCGAGAGCGCGGCGCCTGCGTCGAGCGGGGACCTCGAACCCGCGACACGCCGCACCGAGCCGCACCAGCTCCCCGCTCGACCGCCCGCAGCGCGCACCAGCTCCCCCCTCGACCGGCACACCCCGCACCAGCTCCCCGCTCGGCAGCCCACCCCGCACCAGCTCCCCGCTCGGCGGCCTCCCGGTCGATCGGGGACCGAGAACCGGGCTGAGTCGCGGCTGAGCACGGGCGCCCGTCCCCGGTCGGCGGCGCCCTGGCTCGCGGCGTCAGGGCTCGCAGCGCGGCCAGCCCCCCGACCAGCTGCCTGCCATCCCCGTGCTGGCGACGTACGCCTAGAACCCTAGGCCCCGCAGCCACGCCAGCAGCTCGTCCTCGCGCTCGCGCGCCCGGGCCGCCTCCCACGTCCCGAGGCGCCGGGAGTCCACGACCCGCCCGTCGCGCAGGTACACCACCCGGTCACCGCGCACCGCGCAGG
>JARIBR010000268.1 GCA_029258695.1 Quadrisphaera sp. | reverse complement strand
TGGGCGTTCACCCCGTTGGCGCGTGGCCTGACAGGGTGAACGCCCATGATCACCGCCTCAGGTCACGCGCCAACGGGGTGTGGGACCACTCACTGGTCGGACGACTCGCTGGTCGGACCACTCGCTGGTCGGACCACTCACGGCACCGGACCCCCGCCCGGTGATCGCCGATAATTGACATTATGTCAGAAGTGGGGCACCGGACACGGGGCAGCGGCGCGGCGCCGGGAGCGACCTCCCCCCCACACCCCGGGGTCGACCGTGCTGGGCCGGGGGTCGACCCGTCGCGCGACGCGCAGCGCCACGAGCCGTCGCCGTGGTCACTGAAGTCAGCCGTGGTCGCCGTCGCCGTCGCCGTCGCCGTGGTCACTGGGGTCACTGGGGTCGCTGGGGTCAGCCGGATCTGACGCGGGCGACCCCGACGCCGTGCGAACGGCGATGACCTCGACGACGGTGAGAGGCACCCTCCCGCCACGAGTCACCGACGGTCCCGCCACGCGTTCACGGAGAGCACTTCCGATATCGTGATGACCGTGGGTCCGGAGACGCTCGTGCAGCACTACCTCGACACCCTGGTCCACGCCTCACCGTCAACGGTGCGCCAACGACGCTGGGCGCTGCGCGAGCTGCTGGAGCACGTCAGCGGCCCCGACGGCCCGGAGCCGATGCCCGGGCAGGGGCCGAACGCCGCGCTCCTCTCCGCCGACACGGTCACGGCCTGGATCGACGCTGCTGCCACCGACGAGGACCACCCCGCCTCGCTGCCGGGCCTGCGCGCACGAGCGAGTGCGGTGCGCGCCCTGGCCGCTCACGCCGAGGAGCTGCGGCTGGTGCCCGTGGGCACCCTCGACGCGCTCGCCGCGGCCCTGGAGCTGCCGGCGCCCACCCCGCTCCCCCGCACCCGCGCCGACCAGGTGCGACGCCTGCTCACCCTGGCCGTCCCGGACCGCTACCCCGGCACCGTCCTGCCCGCGGTGTGGGCCCGGTTCTGCGCGCACACCCACCTGCTGGCGCTGACCGGCGCCCGCGAGGACGTCATGGCCGGTCTCGCCCTCGAGGCCGTGGACGCGGGCGGGGCCGCGGGCGGGGCCGGGAGCGCGCGCCTGCGCGCGGTGACCACCGTCGACCTCTCGGGCACTCACCGCTGGCCCCTGGAGGGCCGGGCGCGCACGGCGGTGAGCGCGTGGCTCGACCACCGCAGGGGCGTGGTAGCCGAGCTGCAGGGCAGCGACCCCGGGGCGCTGTGGGTGCGCGTGCGGCCGGCCTCGGACCGCTTCGGGGGCTCCCTGCGACCGGCAGGGCTGAAGATCTCCGACCGGGGGCTGCGGTTGTCCTTCACGACCACCGTCGCGCTGCTCGCGCTGCTCGACCGTGGTCTGGAGGAGGTGAGCGTCGCTGACGTGCGCGCCTACGGCCGGTCCGAGGAGGTCGCTGGCCCGGTGACGACGCCCTGAGGGGCACCCGAGACGGCGGCGACCAGCGCGGACAGGGGTTCTCCGGCGCGGGCGCGCGCCAGCGCCGCGGCCGCCGCGGCGCGTCCTTCGGGCGACAGGCACCAGGCCAGGCCCTCGTCGAGCAGCCCTGCGCCTCCCGGGGAGATGACCGCCTCCGCGGACAGCACGGCCGGCCACCCCCACGCACGCGCCTGCGCGGTGACCTTCCCTCCCCCGGCCACGGGGTCGAGGGCCAGCGCCGGCACGGAGGCCGTCAGCGCCAGGACCAGCCCGTGCAGGCGCATCGTCACCACCGCGTCCAGGCGCGCGAGCACCGAGACCAGCTCGTCGGGGGTCCACGGCTGCCGCCAGGACCGGCGGTCCATGCGGGTGTCGATCTCCAAGCGCGCCGCCCCGGTCGTCCCCACCCAGCCCTCCAGGACCTCGCGGACCTCGTCGTGGCGCCGCGCGGAGCCGTACTCCGCCTGGCCGGGGGCCAACACCGTGCCGATGACCGGGACCCTCGCGGTGGGTGCGTGGGCGGAGAGGTCCACGACGCCGTCCATCGCGCGGCCACCGGGTCCCGTGACGTCGCGGGCGAAGAGGTGGTCGACCCTCGCCAGGACGGGGTCCTCCGGGTCGAGGACCGAGACCCCGGCGGCGATCACCACGGCGCGGGAGAAGGGCAGCAGCACGCGGGCGAGCGTCTGGCCGCGCAGCGGACCGCACGCCCAGACCACGTGGGTGTAGCGGCGAGGGTCGGCGTCCTGGAGGAGCATCCCCCCGGGCGGGAGCACCGCTGGGGCCCACGCGACGTCGACGGGCGTCCCCTCGCGCACCAGGGCGTCGGCGACCGCACGCATGCTCAGCGCGTCACCGGCCGTCGCCTCGCCGTCGTCCACGCTGCACCACCCGAGCACCAGCACCCGGGTCCGCTCCGCCGCGTTCACCCGGGGTGGCGCCGGGAGCGCAGCAGGTAGACGAGCCCGACGACGGGCAGGACCAGCGGGACGAACCCGTACCCGGCGCCGAAGTCCGACCACACCGTGGCGTCGGGGAACGCGGCGGCGTCGAGGGCGGTGGCGGCGCCGACGACGACCACCCCGACGAGCTCGACGCCCACCGCCACCAGGGCCACGCGCCGCGAGGCGGTCGACGCGGTCGCGATGGCCACGGTGGCCACGCCGTAGACGACGGCGGCGAACGCGGAGAGGGTGTAGGCCAGCGGCGCGCGCTCGAACATCGTGGCGATCTGGTAGCCGGCGCGCGCGGTCGCGGAGATCGCGAAGATGCCGTACGCGGCGACGATGAGGCGCCCGAGGCCGTGCCGCATCGCGGGGACCTCCCGCGAGCGGGACCCCGGGCGCGAGCCGCCGGCGCGCTCAGCCACCGGTCACCCAGATCTGCCAGGTCCGCAGCACCAGCACCACCTCGGTGACGGCGCCGGCGGCGAGCACGCCCGTGCCGTAGCGGCTGCGCTCCCCCAGCGCCCAGAACAGCGCCAGCGGCATGACCAGGACGGCGGTGAGCAGGTAGGGGATGAACAGGGCGCCGTCGTCGCGCTCCGCGCGCGACCAGAGCACCACCCCGAGGACACCCTGGACCAGCAGCCCGAGCCACAGCACCGCCGACGTCACGAGCTCGACGTCGTCCAGGCCCTTGCCCCGCGCGGTCGAGAGGAGCGTCAACACGCTCAGCACCACGGCGAGCCCCCCGGTCCCCCACGCCAGGATCGCGGTCACGCCGGCGTCACGCTTCCCCCACGGACGCGATCCTAGGCATCGGCTAGCGTCGATCGATGACCGCCACCTCACCCGCCACCTCACCCGAGACCGGACGCCTGGTGCTCGTGCGCCACGGCCGCACGCCGTGGGCCCACGAGGGTCGCCACACCGGCCTGACCGACGTGCCCCTGGACGAGGTGGGCCGCGAGCAGGCCCGCGCCCTGCCTCCGCTGCTGTCCGGGGTGCTGGGCCCCTCCCCCCTGGTGCTGAGCTCACCGTTGTCCCGGGCGAAGGAGACCGCCGAGCTCGCGGGCCTGAGCCCGGTGGAGGAGGAGCCGGACCTCGTGGAGTGGGACTACGGCGGCTACGAGGGCATGACGACCGAGGAGATCCGCGAGCAGATCGGCGGGTACTGGGAGGTGTTCGCCTCAGGGGTGGTCCCCGGGGACGCCGAGCACCCGGGCGAGGACCTCGACGACGTCGCAGCCCGGGCACGCCGGGTGCTGGAGCGGGTGCGCCCCGAGCTCGCCTCGCGCGACGTGGTGCTCGTCGGGCACGGCCACTTCACCCGGGTCCTGGCCACCGCGTGGCTGGGTGTCGCGCCCACCGCCGGGGCCCGCCTGCTCCTGGACCCCGCCGCGGTGTGCGTCATGGACTCCCACCACGACGTGCCGGCGATCCGGCACTGGAACCTCAGCCCGGCGCTCGTGGCCTCCCTCGGGTCCGCCTGAGGCAGGCGCGCCGGGTTCCCGGCCGCCCTCGGGGGTCCTGCGCAGCGGCGGCTCAGCCCACGGGCCAGGTGTGGACCGGTTCACCGCTCTCGCTGAGCTCGACGTAGCGCGTGAGCATCGCGGCCAGCGCCTCGTGGCGCGAGGACCCCGCCTCCTCGAGGCGCGCGACGACGTCGCTCTGCCAGACCGCGCCGGTGCGCCCGGTGGAGGCGCGGGCCTCGATGACGCCGAGGTGGCGGCGCGCGACGTCGGCGTCGACGCCGAGGCCGGCCAGACCGGCCTCGGCGAGCGGCAGCAGGTGCTCGTGGGCCAGCGCGGGCACGGAGATCTCCCCGACCCCGGGCCACGTGACCCTCGCGGCGAGCCCGTCGCGGGCGCAGCGGGCGAAGTCCTCGGCGGTGGTGCCCGCGTCCAGGCGCCCGCGGGGGTCCACCCCGTCGGTGACCATCTGGGAGACCACGCCGTAGAACAGCGCTGCGTTGGCGACGACGTCCGCGGTGGTGGGCCCAGCGGGCAGCACCCGGTTCTCCACGCGCAGGTGGGGACGCTGCTCACCGGAGGTGTCAGGCGCGACGTCGTAGATCGCCCGGTTCCAGCGCCACACCGTCGAGGTGTGCATGAGCAGCTCGTCGAGCCCCGGCACCTGGCCGCGGGCCAGCTCCTGCGCGGGGTCGTCCTCACCGAGCTGGGGGATCAACGGCGGGTAGAGGTCGACGTCCTCGGCGAACAGGTCCATCGCGGAGTCCACCCATCGCCGCCCGAAGGTCACGCGCGGCGCGACGCCCTGTCGGCGCAGCTCGACGCTGCGGGTGTCGACGGCCTGGGTGAACAGCGGGATGCGCGTCTCGGCCCACAACCGGCGACCGGCGAAGAACGGGGAGTTCGCCGCCAGCGCCACCTGGGGGCCGGCGAAGAGCTGGGCGGCGTTGTACGTGGCCGCGAACCGTTCCGGTGAGACCTTCCAGTGCAGCTGCGTGGACGTCGCAGCGCCCTCGAGGACCACGCACGAGGTCGTCGTGGCCAGCTGCTCGACCCCCTCGACGTGGACGTCGCCGTCCTCGCCGCGGGCGCTGGAGATGGCGTCGTCGAGCTCGCGGTAGCGCGCGGCGTCCGTCATGGCGCCGGGGCCCATGCCCTCCAGGCGCAGGGTGGGCACGATGCCGATCATGGCCACGTGCGTCGACGAGGCCCCGGCGCTCGCGAGGGGTTGCGCGGCCACGGCGGCCCGGGCGCGGTCGAGCGGCTCGCTCAGGCTGGACGCGAGGTCGTCGAGACCGGCACCCTCCAGGGCGAACGGCGGGGCGTTGTACTCGATGGTCCACCGCCCGATCTCGGGCACGAACGTGGGGTCGTCGATGGCGCTCAAGGCGCTGTCGTTGACCATCGCGGGCTCCCCGTCGTCGGTGACGAGGGCGAGCTCGAGCTCGAGGCCGGCGCGCGGTGGCCCGTCGTCGAAGACGTGGTGGCCGCCGACGTGCGCGGAGTGCATCTCGGTGAGCGCCGCGAGGCAGGCGTCGAGCTTCTCGCGGTACTCGCGCCGGTCCGCCAGCGCGGCGGCGTCGACCTCGGTGCCCACGGCGCTCAGCCGGTGCGGCGCGCCGCGCGGCGCACCGCCACCTCGTCGGGGGCGCCGGCGCCGGACCAGCCGTGCGGGGCGGGGGTGCCGTCCGGGTGCTCGGCGGGCAGTGTCTCGAGCGAGGAGCGCACCTGCGCCCACACCTGCCCGACGGCGATGCCGAAGACTCCCTGTCCCCCTTGGACGAGCTCGATGACCTCGTCGGCGGAGGTGCAGCGGTAGACGCTGGCGCCGTCCGACATCAGCGTCAGCGCGTCGAGGTCGGGGCGCCGCGGGCCGGCGGTGACGCCGGCGACGGCGTCCCGGGCCTCCCCCAGGTCGGCCACGAGGTCCTCGTGGACC
>JARIBR010000221.1 GCA_029258695.1 Quadrisphaera sp. | reverse complement strand
GCGACTTCGCGCTCGCCGTCGCGTACGGCACCGACCTCGACCGCGCCCGGGCGGTGACGATCGAGGCCCTCGCCGGCGTCGGCGGGGTGCTCGAGGACCCCGCCCCGGAGGCGTGGGTCGAGGAGCTGGCCGCCTCGTGGGTGACGATCCGCGCCCGGTTCTGCCACGGGCCGCGCAACGCCGACGTGTGGGCGGTGCGCAGCGCCGCGATCGTCGCCGTGGTCACCGCCGTCGGCGAGCACGGGATCGTCATCCCCTTCGAGCAGCGCGTCGTGCAGGTGACGCAGGAGTAACCCCGGAGTGACCCTGGAGCGCGCCGGTGGGTGGTCGCAGGTCAGGCGGTCCGCGCGGCCGCCGCCTGCTGGGAGACCAGCGCCGCGACGCTCCCGAGGAGCAGCCCGAGGAAGGTGCCCGCGAGCGCGCCGCGCCCCACGTCACCGTTCAGCGCCCCGATCGCGGTGCCCAGCGCCGGGCCGGCGAGCGCTCCGACGGCGATCCAGGCGGCGATGGGGCGCGGGGGGTGGTCACCGATCTGCCCTGGCTGGTGCGTGCTCATGCGCTGTTCTCCTCCGACCGTCGGGACCCTGCCGCAGGGAGCGGCCGGCTCGACCAGCCTGACCCGCCGCGGCGCCCGGCGCACCTCGGGCGCTCGCCGGCGCCGAGCCGGCGGCTAGCCTGGAGGCCATGGCGGTCAGCGGGTCGACCCGTCGTGACCGGCGGGCGTCCCGGGCCAGCAGGACCCGCCCGATCTTCCCCGAGCGCACCCCGCACCCCTTCCTCAACCGCGTCACCCGCTGGGCGGCCCGCTCGCCGCTGCGCGTGCGCGGGCGCAACCCCTTCCTGCTCGCGACGTCGGTCCTGCGCCGCTTCTCGGAGGTCCGCGCCACCGGGCTCGCCGCGGAGATGGCCTTCTTCCTCGTGCTCTCCCTGCTGCCGCTGGTCACGGCCATCGGCGCGGGCATCGGCGTGCTCGGCGCGGTCCTGACGCGCGAGAACCTCCAGGCGGTGCGGGGTGGCGCGACCGGCGTCGTGGAGCTGGTGCTGGGCGCTCAGCTCGCCGACCAGGTGGCGGTCCCGCTGCTCGACGACCTCCTCGTCCAGCAGGAGGTGACCCTGGCGGTGGTCGGCACGGTCGTCGCGCTGCTGCTGGGCAGCCGGGTCTTCCGCTCCGCTCTCGGCGCGCTCGGCGAGGCCGTGCAGATCCCCGAGCGGCGCGGCTTCTGGCGCCTGTGGAGCTGGGCGCTGCTCCTGACGCTGCTGGCGGTGGTCACGGTGACCGCCGTGCTGAGCCTCGTCGTCGTCGGACCGCTGTTCGGCGGGGGAGAGGCCGTCGCCGAGCTCGTCGGCGCGGGGGCGCTGGTCTCGTGGACGTGGTCGCTGGGGCGCTGGCCGGTCGCGGTGGCGATCGCGTGGGGGTTCCTCGTCGTGCTCTACCGCCTCGGCCAGCGTGAGCGGGGCTGGCGCCAGGTCATGCCGGGCGCTGCCGCGGCCACCGTCGCCCTCCTCCTGCTCACCAGCGGGTTCCGCCTCTACCTCGCGGTCGCGCCGCCCGGCGGCGCCACCCTCGGTGACCCGGACGACGCCGCGTCCACCGCGGGACTCTTCATCGTCACCTCGCTCGCGGTGATGCTCTACGCCTGGCTCAGCTCCCTGCTGATCCTCGGCGGCGGCATCGTCAACGTCGAGCTGGCCTCGTCCGGCGAGCCGGCGAGGGCGGCCCGGGCAGGTGACGTCGGGCTCAGCCGGTGAACTCCGCCGACGGGAGGTCACGCTCGTCGTCCTCGAGGGCGGCGACCAGCCGGGCGACCACCGCCTCGGGGTCCAGACCCCGTGGGAGGCGCGGTGCGGCTCCGGCGATCGGCCGCGCCGCCAGGCCCGTCTCGGTGTGGGGCGGTCTTGCGTCGACCACCCGCACCTTCGTGCGGCGCAGCTCCCGGCCGGCGACGTCGTCGAAGCTCGTCAGCGCAGCCTTCGTCGCGGCGTAGGCGCCCATGCCGGTCGGGGCCTGCTCGGCCACGACGGCGGAGACGTTGAGGACGAAGGAGTCCTGCCCCCGCTCCTGCGCGGCGTCGGCCAGGGGGCCGGCGGCCGCGCGCAGCAGGCGCACGGGCCCGAGGAAGTTCGCCCCCACCAGCTCGGTGAGCGTCTCGTCGGCCAGCTCCGTGACGGGCCCGAAGGCCACCACGCCGGCGGCCAGCACCACGCCGTCGAGGCCGCCGTGGGCGTCCAGCGCCGCGTCGACCATGGCCTGCGGCCCGGCGGGGTCCGTCAGGTCGGCGGTGACGACCTCCGCCCCGTCGATCCCCAGGGCCTCCAGCGGCTCGCGCCGGCGTCCGGCCAGGGTCAGGCGGGCACCGCCCGCGGCGAGCGCACGGGCCAGGGGAGCGCCGAGGCCGCCCCCGGCTCCGACGAGGAGGACGCGGGCACCGTCGATCGTGGTCACGGGTCCGACCCTGCCAGAGCAACGCCCGGCGTGCCGCCCGACGACCACGGGAGCTGGTCAGCAGCAGCGGTTGAGGGGACGCCTCTCCGCGGCTGCGGCGCGCTCGCGCTCGAACTCACGGCGGGTGACCGGCTGGTGGCCGTGCGCGGCGCAGCGTGCGAGGTAGTCGTCCCACCGGCTCTCCCCACTGACCGTGCGCAGGTACCAGACGACACCGCGCCATGCCCGCGCGCCCGCGCTGGTGAGCGCCGGACCGAGCGCGGCGGTGCTCACCGGCGCTCCACGGCGTCGTCGGGGCCGAAGGTGCCATCGCCGCGGGCCTCGCCGGAGGTGGACGCCACCAGCGCCCGGTGCTCGGCGACCGCGGCCCTCTCCTCGGCCGTGGGGATGAGCCCCGCCGGCTCGACGAGGGACGACGGCTGCGCGGGGACCTCGGTGGTGGGCAGCGAGCCGGCGCGCAGGGCGCGGACGATGACGACGGCGGCGTTGGCCACGACGACGAGCACGACGAGCGCGAACGCGGACTGCAGCACGCCGTTGACGGTGGAGTTGGTGACCACCTGCTGCATCTGGCCGAGGTCCGTCGCCGGGGCCAGCAGCTCACCGGCGTCCAGGGCCTCGGCGTAGCGCGTGCGCTGTGCGAAGAAGCCCAGGCCGGGGTCGTCGGAGAACACCTTCTGCCAGCTCGCGGTCATCGTCACCGCGAGGTCCCACAGCAGGGGCACGCCGGGCACCCATGCGTAGCGGGCCCTGCCGTGCTTGATGAGCAGCGTCACGCACAGCGTCAGGGCGATGGCCGCGAGCAGCTGGTTGGCGATCCCGAAGAGCGGGAACAGCTGGTTGATGCCGCCGATGGGGTCGGTGACGCCGACGTAGAGGAAGTACCCCCACAGCCCCACGACGACGGCGCTGGCCATGTACGTGGCCGGACGCCACGTCAGGTCGCCGAAGCGCTTCCACACGTTGCCCACCGCGTCCTGCACCATGAACCGGCCGACGCGCGTGCCGGCGTCGACGGCGGTGAGGATGAACAGCGCCTCGAACATGATCGCGAAGTGGTACCAGAACGCCTGGAGGTTCCCGCCGAAAGCGGTGCTGAAGATCTGCGAGATGCCGACGGCCAGCGTCGGCGCCCCGCCGGTGCGCGAGACGAGGCTGGGCTCCTGGACCGCGGCGGCCGCGGCGGCCAGGGCGTCGGGGCTGACGGAGAAGCCGATCCCGTTGACGAAGGCCGCCGCGCTCTCGACGGAGCCGCCGGTCGCGCTGCCCGGGGAGTTGATGGCGTAGTACAGCCCCTGGTCGATGACCGAGGCCGCGATGAGCGCGCTGATGGCCACGAAGGACTCCATGAGCATGCCGCCGTAGCCGATGAAGGTCACCTGCGTCTCCTTGGTGATCATCTTCGGCGTCGTGCCCGAGGAGATCAGCGCGTGGAACCCCGACAGGGCGCCGCACGCGATGGTGATGAACAGGAACGGGAAGAGCGAGCCGGCGAAGACCGGTCCGTCACCGTTGATCGCGAACGACGTGACCGCCTGGTTCTCCAGGACCGGCCGAGCGATGAGCAGGGCGATCGCGAGCAGCGCGATGACGCCGATCTTCATGAAGGTCGAGAGGTAGTCCCGCGGGGTGAGCAGCAGCCACACCGGCAGGACGGAGGCGGTGAACCCGTAGACCACGAGCGCGATGACGAGGGTCTCACGGCTGAGCGTGAGGGCGTCGCCGAGACCCCACGACTCGACGTACCCGCCGCCGATGATCGCGGCGAGCAGGGCCGCCACGCCGATGGCGGTGGCCTCGAGGACCCGGCCCGGGCGGATGACCCGCAGGTAGATCCCCATGAACAAGGCGATGGGGATGGTCAGCGCGATGGAGAACACGCCCCACGGGGACTCCGCGAGAGCGTTGACGACGACGAGCGCCAGGACGGCCAACAAGATGATCATGATGGCGAACACGCCGACGAGCGCGGCGACGCCGCCGACCAGTCCGATCTCGCGGCGCACCATCTGCGCGAGCGACGTGCCGTCGCGGCGCATCGAGAAGAAGAGGACCACGCAGTCCTGCACGGCGCCGGCGAAGATGACGCCCACGACGATCCAGATGGTGCCCGGCAGGTAGCCCATCTGCGCGGCGAGCACCGGACCGACGAGCGGGCCCGCGCCGGCGATCGCGGCGAAGTGATGGCCGAAGAGCACGCGGCGGTCGGTGACCTCGTAGTCGGCGCCGTCGCTGAGCCGCTCGGCCGGGGTGGCGCGCGCGGCGTCGGCGCGCAGCACCCGGTAGGTGATGAAGCGTGCGTAGAAGCGGTAGGCGATGGCGTAGGAGGCCAGGGCGGCGAAGAGGATCCACAGCGCTGAGACGGTCTCGCCGCGAGAGATGGCCAGCACCGTCCACGAGGCGGCGCCGAGCACCGCCACGAGGACCCACACCACCAGTTGGACGGCTCCGGCGCGCTTCGGCGGGGGCGGCTGCGCGGCCGCTCGGGGACTGCTGGGGCCCGTACGGCCGGTCGTCGTCGACATCGCGGTGACCTCCACGTCCGCGCGCCTCCGCTGGCGCGCTGGGGTGAGGGTAGACCCCCCCGGGCGGCCCTGCGGAACCACGCTGCGTCAGCGCCGGACATCGCGCGAGCACCGCGCCGGGCACCGCGGCGGCGCCGGGGCCGTGTCAGGTCCGTGGCAGGCCCGCGCCGGGCCCGTGCCGGGTCAGCGTCGCGGCTCAGAGCAGACGCACCGCCAACAGGCACACGTCGTCCTCCTGACCGACCGCGACCAGCTCGGTGGCCAGCGCGCGGGTCAGCGCGACGCACCCGTCGGCCGGCCGATGGGCCGACAGCGTGGCCGCGACCCGCGCCAGGCCCGGGTCCAGCCCCTGCGCGCGCGCCTCCACGAGACCGTCGGTGAACAGCAGCAGCACGCTCCCCGGCTCGATGAGCCGCTCACCCTGGGCGCGCCCGCCCTCGCGGGGGGCGTCGACGCCGATGAGCACGCTCGTGGCCCCCTCCAGCGCCTCGACGCTGCCGTCGGGGTGGCGCAGGAAGGGGGCGTGGTGACCGGCGTTGGCCCACACCAGCCGCCGGGAGCCGCCGGGGACGCCGGCGTCGTCGAGGCGGGCGTAGACGCACGTGGCGAGGTCAGCCATCCCCAGGCCCTGCACCAGCTCGTCGAGGCGGTCGAGGACGGTGGCCGGGTCCCCGCCCTCCCAGGCGTAGGAGCGCAGCACCGAGCGCAGCTGGCCCATGCTCGCCGCCGCGGTGAGGTCGTGGCCCATGACGTCGCCGATCGCCAGCCCCGTGCCACCCCCGGGCAGGTCCAGCACGTCGTACCAGTCCCCGCCGACCTCGGCGCGGTCGCTGCCGGGCAGGTACGCCGCCGCGGCGTCCAGGCCGGGCACCTCGGGCACCGGCGGCAGGAGCGAGCGCTGCAGGGTGACCGCCGTCTGGTGCTCGGCGGCGTACAGGCGCGCGTTGTCCAGGGCCAGTCCCGCCCGCTTGGCGACGTCCACGGCGACCGCGAGGTCCGACGGGCCGTAGACCCGGCCGGAGCGCCCGCTGACCAGCGACAGCGTGCCCAGGACGCGGCGGCGGGCGATCAGCGGCAGCACCATCGCCGACCCCAGGCCCATGACGGCGATGAGGTGGTCCAGCTCGTCCCACGGCAGCTCCGGCGTGGCGGCGCGCGCGGCCATGAGCTCGGCGACGGTGACCAGCCGCGGCACGCTGGTGCCCAGCAGGTCCGCCGTCGCCGAGCCACCGGCCAGCGTCGCGGCCCGCAGCTCCAGCCACTGCGCCATCTCCGCCTCCAGGCCGTCGCGGTGCAGCGTCGTCGCGGTCAGCACACCCTCGGCGTCGACGAGGGTGAGCACCGCCCAGTCGGCGAGCTCGGGGACTACCAGCTCGCACAGCCGCCGCTTCGCCGCCTCGACGTCGAGGGTGGCGGCGAGCACCCCGGTCACCTCGGCGAGCAGCGACAGCCGGGCCTGGGCGGCCTCGGCGCGCTCCCGGGCGGCCTCGGCCTCGTGGCGCGCCGCCTCGGCGTCGGCGCGGGCGGCGTCGGCGCGCGCCAGGGCGTCCGCCAGCTCCTGCTGCGCCTCGACGGCGGCGCTGACGTCGGTCTGCACCGCGACGAAGTGGGTCAGCGAGCCATCACCGTCGAACAGCGGGCTGACCGACAGCGCGTTCCAGAAGGTCGACCCGTCGGAGCGGTAGTTCAGCAGCACCTGCTCCACGCCCTCACCGGCGTCCAGGGCGGCTCGCACCCGCGCGACGTCGTCCCGGTCGGTGCCGGTGCCCTGGAGGAACCGGCAGTTGCGGCCGACCGCCGTCTCCGCGGTGTACCCGGTGACCTCCTCGAACGCCGGGTTCACCCACACGAGCGGACGGTCCGGCAGCCGGGCGTCGGAGATGGTGAAGGACGTCGTCGACGCCAGCACCGCCGCCGTGGTGAGGCCGGTGAGCTCCGCGCCCGTCGCCGAGGCGGCCACCCGCTCGTGCAGCGGGAGCAGCAGGACGAGCGAGGAGGACTCCAGGGACGCCGCCCCGCCGGAGAGCGGCAGCACGACAACCCACAGCGGCTCGCGCGAGCTCGTGGCGCGGGTGGCCCGGTGCGCGGTGACGGCCTCACCGGTGACGTGCTCGCCGGCCGCGACCCTGGCCATCACCGAGCCCTCGCGCGTCGCCGGACGGTCGTGGCGGTCGCGCAGCCCCGCGAGGTCCGACCACGCCCGCAAGGAGATCGGAAGGGTGACCCCCGGCGCGAGGTCGGCGGCGAGGGTGTTCGCGTAGGTCACCTCACCGGTGGCGGTGTCGACGACCAGCAGGGCTCCGGGGCTGTCGAGCACAACCCGCGGCAGGCGCAGCGGCGCCGACGCGGCGACGGTGACGGTGCGGGGCGGCGTGCTCACCGCCCGAACATACGAGACCGGGGGCCTCGCCGCCGTGCCGACGGGCGGCGTGGTGGCCCCCACCCGTGGCGCGTGGCGGCCACCGCATGCCTACCGTGGCGTCATGGAGACCCTCGAGCTGACCGTGCCCACCGGACGAGGCGAGCGGGTGGTCGACCTCACGTCGCGCTGCGCGGAGTTCCTGCGCGGGGCCGGCGCGGGCGACGGTCTCCTCAGCGTCTTCGTGCCCCACGCCACCGCGGGCGTCGCGATCCTCGAGACCGGTGCCGGTTCCGACGACGACCTCCTGGCCGCGCTGGAGCAGCTGCTGCCCCACGGCGGCCCCGACGGGCAGGGGTGGCGCCACCGTCACGGCAGCCCCGGGCACGGGCGCGACCACGTGATGCCCGCGATCGTGGCGCCGTCCGCGACCGTGCCGGTGCTGCGAGGGTCCATGGCGCTCGGCACGTGGCAGTCGGTGTGCCTGGTCGACACCAACGGCGACAACCCCGAGCGCACCGTGCGGCTGTCCTTCGTCGGCGGCTGAGCGCTCCGGACGGGCGGACCGGCGCGTCCCCGTGGTGGAGTGGGCCGATGCGCTACCTCGAGAACGTCCCCGGCGAGAAGCAGTGGTCGGTCATCGGCCTGGGCACCTGGCAGTTCGGCTCCGGTGAGTGGGGCTACGGCGAGGACTACGCCTCCCGGGAGGCCGGGGCCATCGTGCGCCGGGCCCTGGAGCTGGGGATCACGGTGATGGACACCGCGGAGATCTACGGCAGGGGCCGCAGCGAGAGCATCCTCGGCGAGGCCCTGGCGAGCGTCGACGGCGCTCGCGAGAAGGCCGTGGTCGCCTCGAAGCTCTTCCCCGTGCTCCCGGTCGCCGGGCAGGTCACCAGCCACGCCGTCGCGAGCGCCGCCCGCCTGGGCGTGGACCGCCTGGACCTGTACCAGGTGCACTGGCCCCACCCGGTGCTGCGCGACGGCTCGACCATGGCGGGGATGCGTCAGCTCCGGGGTGTCGGGCTCGTGGACCAGGTGGGCGTCAGCAACTACGGCGCGACGCGCTGGGACGCCGCCGAGGCCGCCCTCGGGGCGCCGGTGCTCAGCAACCAGGTGCGCTACTCCCTGGTCTCGCGCGGGCCCGAGGAGGCGGTGCTGCCCCGTGCCCAGGCCGGCGACGGCGTCCTCATCGCCTACAGCCCGCTCGGGCAGGGCCTGCTGTCGGGGAAGTACGACGTCGACCACCGGCCGAAGGACAGGGTTCGCCGCCGGATGTCGACGGCCTTCGCCCCGGAGAACCTGGTTCGCGCGATGCCGCTCATCGAGACGCTGCGCGAGGTCGCGAGCGCCCACGACGTCACGCCCAGCCAGGTGTCGCTCGCCTGGGTGATCAGCCACGACCGCGTGATCGCCATCCCCGGAGCCTCGTCGGTGGCGCAGCTGGAGTCCAACGCCGCCGCCGCCGACGTCGAGCTGGCGAGCGACGAGGTCGCCGCGCTGGACGCGGCCAGCGCCGCGTACCGACCGCTCAGCGGTCCCCGGGCCGCGCTCGCATCGTTCCGGCAGGGGTAGGGGTCTGCGGCGGCCAGCGGTGGTCCACGGCCTCGTCGACGAGGTCGAGGTTGCGGCGCAGGGGAGCGAGGTCGGCCTCGTCCCAGTCCTGGGCGGCGATCGCCCGCCGGGTCTGCTCCAGCTGGTCGCGCACCACGGGGGCGTCCGGCTCGCGCACCACCCAGGCGAGCTCGCGCAGGAGCACCAGCAGCGCCTGGACGACGAGCCGGTCGGTGATCCCGTAGCTGCGGACCTGGCCGATGGCCAGGTCGACGACGTCGGCGAGGTCGCGGCGCGGCAGCACGGCGCGGACCCGCTCGTCGTCGTCGCGCAGCACCTCGGCGCTCAGGTCGCGTGCGGCGATGACGCACAGCAGCGCGCTGAGGTGGTTGATGGTGTGCACCGCCGTCGTCGGGTCGTTGACCCCGGGGGACAGCGCCTTGGAGGCGACGTCGACGAGCTGGCGCAGGCTGAAGGTGATGTCCTCGCGTCCGCCGCGCTCGTCGAGGAGCATCAGGGCGGGCCTCACCGCGTCGGACAGCTCGTCGGCGAACACCGCACGCCGGGCGGCCGCGTCCGGGTCGCCGCTGAGCCAGGCGTGCGCGACGGGGGTGCCCTCGACGACCCAGCCGCCCACGGTGACGTCGACGGCGATGACGACGCCGGCGTTCGTCGCCGCGGAGACCAGCGCCTCCCGGTCGATCGACCCGATGAAACCGGTGGCCCGCGCCAGGAGCGGCACGGCGCCGTCGGGCACCACGACCGACTCCGGTGAGGCCTGCGGGTCGTGCTCGGGCAGGACGCGGTCGATCATCGCGACCGCCGAGCCGCGCACGTCGGTGAGGATCGCCTCGACGCGGATCTGGCGCACGATGTGGGCGAGGAAGAGCACGAGGGCGATGACGCTGGCGATGACCAGGACGTAGGAGACGCTCACCGACATCGCCGGCACGAAGACGTCCTGCTCCTCGCCGGACGCGCGGACGGTGCGCATGACCGTCAGCGCGTACACGAACGTCCCCAGGAAGATGCCCAGGGTCACCTGCACCTGGCGGTCGCGGGTGAACGTGCGCAGCAGCCGCGGCGAGAACTGGCTGCTCGCCAGCTGCAGGGTCACCACGGTGAGGGAGAACGTCAGCGACGTCACCGTGATCATCGACCCGGCGATCGCGGAGAGCACGTCGCGGGCCGCCCCGGGGTCGCCGCCGAAGAGGTAGTCGTTCACCGACTCCGGCAGGACGTCGTCGAGGCGCCGGTCGACGCGGGGGAACCCGATGCCGGCCGCCAGCGCCGCCGCCACGAAGATCGTCGGGATGGGCCACAGGTTGGTGCGGGCGGCGTTCAGCAGCGCGGCGAGGCGCCCGCTCTGGTCCCGCTGGGTCCTCATGCCGTGGCGCCGGCGAGGGGTCGGTGCGTCGCCCGGGTGATCGTCATGCGCCGAACCTACGTCGTGCCCGCGCCGTTCCCCCGTCCGGGAACGGCGGGAGCACGTCCGCTCAGGCGCTGACGGGCTCGCGCACCCCGGGCTCGTAGGTCGGGTAGTCGGTGTAGCCCCTCGCGCCGCGCCCGTAGAACGTGGACGCGTCGGGCTCGTTGAGCGGCGCTCCCTCGCGCCACCGCTCGACGAGGTCGGGGTTGGCGATCAGGGGCCGGCCCACGACCACGGCGTCGGCGCCGCCGCGCTCGACCAGCGCGGCGGCCTCGTCGAGGTCGGTGAGTTGCGCGAACCCGCTGTTGAGCATGACCACACCGCCGAAGCGCCGGCTCAGCTCCGCGGACAGGCCGCCGGCGGGCTCGCGGTGCAGGATCGACAGGTACGCCAGGCCCAGGGGCGCGATGGCGTCGACGAGGTGGGTGTACGTGGCGCGCACGTCCTCGGCGTCGTCCTCGACCACGCCCTGGACGCCGTGCTCGGGGGAGATCCGCAGGCCCACGCGCCCGGCACCGACCTCGTCGGCGACGGCGGCGACCACCTCGACGACGAAGCGGGCCCGGTGCTCCGGGCTGCCGCCGTACCCGTCGTCGCGCACGTTGGAGCCGGCGCCGAGGAACTGGTGGAGGAGGTAGCCGTTGGCGCCGTGGAGCTCGACGCCGTCCATCCCGGCGTCCACCGCGCGCCGTGACGCGGCGACGATCTCGTCGCGGACCACGGGAAGCTCATCGGCCGTGAGGGCGTGCGGGACGGGCAGGTCGACCTTCCCGTGCTCGGCGTACGCGACGCCGCCCGCGGCGATCGCGGAGGGGGCCACGACGCGGTCGGTCCCGGTGATGTCGGGATGGGCGACGCGGCCACCGTGCATCACCTGCATGACGACGCTCCCGCCGCGCTCGTGCACGGCGTCGGCCACCCGCGCCCACCCGGCGGCGTGCTCGTCGGTGGCGATGCCGGGCTGGCCCACGTAGGAGCGGGACTCCGCGCTGGGGTAGGTGCCCTCGGTGATGATGAGGCCGGCGCTGGCGCGCTGGCGGTAGTGCTCGACGAGGAGGTCGTTCGGCACCCCGTCGAGCTCGGCGCGGGTGCGGGTCAGCGGCGCCATCACGACGCGGTTGTCCAGGTGCAGGTCACCCGCGGTGAGCGGGGAGAACAAGTTCGTGGTCACGGGGTGGCCAACGGCTTCGGCACCACCGTTCTTCCGCCTGCGCGGCGCCGGGGCGCGGTGGGCCGGCGTGCCTGACAGGCTGGGCTCGCGCCCGGTCGGGCGCGTCGGGGAGCGGCGTGAGGTGGGGGAACCGTGGGCAGGTCCATCGGTGTGGTCGTGGGCGTGGTGGTGCTGTTGCTGGGGGCGCTGTTCTTCCTGCAGGGCATCGGCGTGATCGACTCGTCCAGCCCCATGACGAACACCGTCCTGTGGGCGGTCCTGGGCCCGGTCATCGCGATCGTGGGCCTGGTGATCGTCATCGCGAGCTCGCGCGGTCGGCGGCGTCCCACCCGCTGAGCTCGTGGTGGGGGGCGCTCGCCTCGCCCCTGCGGGCCGCGCGCGC
>JARIBR010000182.1 GCA_029258695.1 Quadrisphaera sp. | reverse complement strand
GTCGTAGGGGACACTGGCCCGGCTCACCAGCAACGACCGCGATCATAGGAGCCACCGTGGAGTTCGACGTCACCATCGAGATCCCTCGCGGATCCCGCAACAAGTACGAGGTCGACCACACCACCGGACGGATCCGGCTGGACCGCATGCTCTTCACCGCCACCCGCTACCCCGCCGACTACGGCTTCATCGACAACACGCTGGGTGAGGACGGTGACCCGCTGGACGCCCTGGTCCTCCTCGAGGAGCCGACGTTCCCCGGCTGCGTGATCCGCTGCCGGACCATCGGCCTGTTCCACATGCGCGACGAGGCTGGCGGTGACGACAAGGTGATGTGCATCCCGAGCGACGACCCGCGGCAGGACAAGCTGCAGGACCTCGCGGACATCGACGAGTTCTACCGCCTGGAGATCCAGCACTTCTTCGAGACCTACAAGGACCTGGAGCCGGGGAAGTCCGTCGAGGGAGCCCACTGGGTGGGCAAGGCCGAGGCCGAGGCGGAGATCACGGCGTCCTACAAGCGGCGCGAGGACGACCTCGCAGCAGGTGGCGACGGGTACGGGAGCGCCTCGGACCTCTGACGCTCGCGAGCGCCGTCTCCGCGGGGGCCTGCGTCACGGCCGCCCGGGCCGGTGACCACGTCGTGTCACGGCCGCCCGGCCAGGGGCAGGGCGTCGCGCATCCTCAGCGGTGTCTCGCGCACGGTGAGCCCCGCGCGGGGCGCCTCGATCATCATCCCGTCGCCGGAGTAGATCGCCACGTGCCACACCGACGACGGTGTGCCGTAGAAGACGAGGTCTCCCGGGCGGAGCGCGTCATGGCTGATCTTCGTCGCGGCGGCGTACTGGGCGCCGGCGGTACGCGGCACCCTGATGCCCGCGGAGGCGAGAGCACCGGCGGTGAGCCCGGAGCAGTCGAAGGCCGCCGGGCCGTTGCCGCCCCACCGGTAGGGCTTGCCGATCTGGGCGCGGGCCCAGGAGACCGCGCTGCTCGCTGACGCTGCCGGGGGCGCCGGCGCCGGCGCGGGAGCGGGAGCGGGAGCAGGAGCAGGAGCCCGGGTAGCCGTCGGAGCGGGAGCAGCCGTGGGGGCAGGCGCCGGACGCCGTGCCGGTGCAGGCGATGCGGACGGCCGGGCTGCGCGAGGCGCCGGAACGGGCCGAGCGGCCGGAGGTCGGGGCGCCGGAGCACGGTTCGCCGCGGGAGGCGCTGCCGGGGTCGCCGTCCGGCTCGAGGAGGGGGTCGAGGCGCGGGCTGCGGGCGCGCTCGACGACGGCTGCTCGGACGCCGTTCGGGAGGGCGTGGCCACCGGGCGACGGGGGCGATCAGCGTCGGTCGGTGGCTCCGCGGCGACGGACCGGGACGAGGTCGACGGGGACGGGGCGGCTGACGACGAGGCGGTCGACGAGGCGGTCGACGAGGCGGTCGACGAGGCGGTCGACGGCGACGAGTGCGTCAGGGGCGAGGTCGGCTCGGGCGCCGCGGACGGTGACGGGGCCGGCTCGGGCGCCGCGGTCTGCGCCTGGCGATGCGCGAGGGCCTGGACCGCGGCCCGCTCCGCGGCGGCGTCCCGCTCGGCGGCGACGGCGTCCTGACGGGCGCGCTCGAGCGCGACGGTGGTCCCCCGCAGCGCTGCGAGCTCGACGAGCGCCGCGTCCCGCTGCCGCGCCGCGTCGGCGCTGGCCTGCTCGGCCTCCTCCGCGCCCGCCTGCGCGGAGGCCGTGGCGGCGCGCTCGGTGGCGGCGGCCTCCGCCTGCGCTGCGGCCGCGCGCTCGGCGGCTGCTCGCTCCATCGCCGCGGCGTCGCGCGCCGCGCTGGCGCTGCGCTCCTCCCGGGCGCGGTGGTCCCCGAGGACCTGGAGCGCGCTGGTCCGGTCGAGCAGGTCCGCGGGTCCGCCGTCGCTCAGCAGGTCCAGGGTCGGGGTCATCGCCCCGCCCGTGCGGTACGCGCTGGCCGCCAGCCGCCCGAGCTCGCTGCGAGCGGACTCGGCCCGGTCCTCGGCGGTCTCCGCTCGCGATCGCGCGTCCTGCGCGGCGGCGGTGCGGGCGTCGAGCTCCTCCCGTGCGACGTTGAACGCCTCGGCCGCCTTCGCGGCCTCCACCCCCGCCGCCTCGGCGGCGGACGCTGCTCGAGCCAGCCGGGCCTCCAGCTCGTCCACGCGGGACGCGCCGTCGGCCTGCGCGCTGCGGGCGGCAGCCAGGTCGGCCTCCGGCGGGGCCGGGGACGCGCTCGCCGGCGCCGCGAGGGCCCCGGCGACGATGACCGCGGCGCTCAGCGCCCCGGTCACACCGGTCAGCCGAGCGCGGGTGCACAGCGGTGCGGGGTCGTGCCGGGTCGTCTCGTACCAGGTCGCGCGTGCCATAGGTCAGCGCATCGGCACGACGACCGGCCACCTTGAGCGCCCCCCCGAGCGGGGAGCCGGTGCGAACCCGCAGCGCCGAGCGGGGAGCCGGTGCGGCGGCTCACGGCGTGTCGCCCGCACCGGCTCCCCCCTCGACCGATGGCTCCCCGGCCGGGGCCGGGGCGTGGGGACGAGGAGGCGGCGCCGGTGACCGCGTCACCCTGCGGCCGCCATCCTCAGCCCGAGCCAGCCTGAGCCAGCCCAGAGCCAGCCCAGAGTCAGCCCGCGTCGGGCCCCGGCCGCACCGGCAGGGCCTTGAGCCCGTGCACGATCGTCGACTGGCGGTGCGTCAACGTGTCCGGCGGCACCGCGAGCGACATGTCGGGGAAGCGCTCCAGCAGCGCGGTCAGCGCCACCTCCCCCTCGAGGCGGGCCAGCCCGGCGCCGAGGCAGTGGTGGATGCCGTGGCCGAAGGCCAGGCTGCTGACCCCCCGCTCCGCGGTGCGGTCGGCGTCGAAGAGGTCGGGCCGGTCGAACCGCTCCGGGTCGCGGTTCGCCGAGCCGATCGAGAGGATCACCACCGAGCCCGCGGGGATGGTCGTCCCGGCGTACTCCACGTCGGTGGCCGCGTACCGCAGCGGCGCGTTGTGCACGGGACCGTCGAAGCGCAGGAACTCCTCGACCACGGCGGGCATCGACGTCGCGCTGAGGGCGCGCTCGCGCAGGCCGGGGTCGGTGAGGAGCCCGAGGGCTGCGTTGCCGATGAGGTTCGCCGACGTCTCGTGACCCGCCACCAGGAGCAGGATGCCCATGGAGACCACCTCCTCGGGGGAGAGGCGGTCCCCCTCCTCCGAGGCGGCGAGCAGCGCGGCGAGCAGGGTGTCGTCGGGCTGGGCGGCCTTGGCGGCGAGCAGGGAGCCCATGTACTGGCCCATCGCCTGCGTCGCGGCGTTCGTGTCAGCCTCGTCGGAGTCGTCGATCATGGCGTTCGACCAGGCGGTGAACTCCCCCCGGTCGCTCTCGGGGACGCCGATGAGCTCGCAGATGACCATGACCGGCAGGGGCACCGCGTACGCGTCGATGAGGTCCACGGTCTCGTCGGGGCCGCGGGCGGCGACGGCGTCGAGCAGCTCGGCGGCGATCTGCTCCACGCGCGGGCGCAGCGCGGCGATGCGCTTGGCCGTGAAGGCGCGGGTCACGAGCTTGCGGAGCCGGGTGTGGTCCGGCGGGTCGACCAGCAGCATCATCGACCCGCCGATCCCGCGCGGGTCCTCGGAGCCGGGCGGCATGATCTTGCGGACGTCCTTGACCAGCCGCTCGTCGGTGAAGGCCGCCAGCACGTCGTCGTACCGCGTGATCAGCCAGCACGTCCCGCCCTGGGACCAGGGCACCTCCACCACGGGAGCGTTCTCGCGCAGCTGCTCGTAGGCCGGGTACGGGTCGCGCCAGAAGTCCCCGGCGAACACCTCGGGCTGGGTCGTCGTCATCGTCGTCGCCTCTCACCGTGCACGTCACCCTCCGGGCGGAAGGGACGGACGCGACGTTACCGAGCGTCGGCGCTCGGCACCCGCCGCACCCTTGGCCGAGCGATCGAGGGCACCGCGCTCGAGGTCTGACCCGTCGCGCTCGAGCGGACGCGTCCTGCACGGTCGCTCCTCCGGGCGCCGCTGCGAGGCCGCGAGCGGATCTGCCGTCGCCGGGCTCCGGTGGCAGCATGCAGAGCCCGACCCGCCACGTCCCCGAGGAGACCCATGAGCGACGACACCCAGAGCCCGGACGGCTTTCGCGTCGTCTCCACCGCCGCCGAGCTCGCCCAGGCCGTGGAGGACTCGGCGGAGCGCATCGAGGTGAGCGGGACCATCTCGGGAGGACCGTCCGTGACGCTGCCGCCGGGGACCCACCTGCGCGGTGGCGAGCTGCGGTTCAGCGCGAAGGGCGTGCGCCTGACCCGTGACAACACGCTCGAGGACGTCACCGTCGTCACCAGGGACACCGAGGTGGCGATCCTCAACGACACCAGGGTCTCCGACCTCGGGACCCTCACGCTGCGCTCGGTCCGAGCGACCGGCCAGGTGTACCTGCGCGCCGAGGACGCCGTGCGCGCCGGGCGCGTGGTCGTCGACGGCCTGCACGTCATGCAGGCCGACGTGCGCGGACGCTTCGACCGCCCGCACGGCTTCGGCGTGGACACGCTGCAGGGCGCCTTCACCCTGTGGAACCGGCAGGCGGACGCCGGCGTCGTCATCAGCGCCGAGCTGAAGGGGCTGAGCGCCGGGAGCGAGAGCTCCCCGGTGCGGGGCTCGGGGATCTTCGTCGCGGGGCACGGCGACGAGGACGGGATCGGCGACGGCGGCAGGGTGGAGGTCTCCGTGCTCGAGACCGGCGACGTCTTCGCCGACGGCGGCATCGCCGACGGCGCCGCGGACCTCATCAGCGGCGGGGTGTTCGTCGTCTCCGGCGCCACGGTCACGGAGGTGGTCAACACGGGCACGACGACCACGTACGGCCCCAACGACATGGTGCTCGACAACTGGGGCGACGTGGCCCGGTGGACGACGCACGCCACGGTGACCTCTCGGGGGCCCAGCGGCATCGGCTTCGTCAACTTCGGGGACCTCGGCACCCTCGACGTCAGGGCCCCGGTCCAGACCTTCGGCATCGGTGCCCGCGGCTTCAACGTCTACGACGGCACGCTGCAGTCGGCCTCGTTCACCACGATCGCCACGCACGGCGACGGCTCCATCGGCATCCAGGTGAGCAGGGAGCTCCCGCGCCTGGTGGTGGGCGGTGACGTGAGCACCCGGGGCGGCACGGGGCAGAGCCTGGTGCGCGGGGTCCAGATGACGCTCGCGGCGGAGGCCATCAGCATCCAGCCCACCGGGAAGGTCGGGTCGCTGGAGGTGGGCGGGTCGATCGTCAGCGTCGGCGCCGACATCACCACGCTCGACGTGGAGGGCGACCCCCCCTCCCTCAGCGTCGCCGGCGACGTGCGGGCCGAGGGTGAGCGCTCCGACGCCATCCGCGTCACCCGTGACGACCTCGACCTGGGCGCCGTGAAGGTCGTCTCCCACCACGGCCGCGAGGTGGTGCGCGCCAGCGCGGACGAGCAGTGAGCCGGCGCTGACGCCGCCGCGCCCCACGTCACGGGGCGGCGGCGCCAGCGGCCCGCACGAGCGCCACGGTCTGGTCGACCACGGCCTTGCGGTCGGCCTCGAACTCCGGGCTGGTCAGCACCGAGAGGTCCTCGGGGTAGACCAGCGCGGAGACGTGCAGGTGCCCACCGGGCACGTCCCACGCCTGCAGGCCCTGACGCAGCCGGTTCGAGCGGTACATGCTCTCGTTGGACAGGTAGCTCCCGCCCGGGCCGGACGCGGCGGTGGACCCCTGCGACGGGTCGTCCTGGCACCGCACCGCGGAGGGCGAGGGGTACGTGCCGGCCGGCCACTCGCAGATGCCGTCGTTGAGGACCACGGGCCAGGGCCCGGTCCCCGCGGCGATCATCGCCTCGTAGGGGAGCGTCGTCTCGATCCACTGCGGGGAGTCGAAGGGCTGCGGCCAGTGCGAGGGCCGCGAGATGGCGCCGAACTGCATGTTCCGGTTGTTGTCGGGGAATCCGCCGCGCGCGTTGGCCGCCCACTGCTCGACGTCCATCGTGCCGCGGCCGGTCTGGCTGATCGTCATGATGAGGTCGGCGCGGTCCTCCCCGGTCCGGAGGACCTGGCCGAAGGCGTCCTCGACGATGCCCTGATCGTAGTCGGTGTAGTTCACGGGGAGCATCACGGCCTGGACGGTCACCGGCCCCGCGTCGGTCTCGACGGTGGTGCCGTCGAGCTGCAGGGCGCTGGCGCCGGAGGGGTTGGAGTTGCGCAGGCTGGAGTCGAGGCCGTAGGTGTCGAAGCCGCTGACCATCACGCGCTTCTGACCCTGCGTCGCCTCCGGCCAGTCGATGGTGGTGATCCCCCGCGAAGCCCGGTCGAGGATGCGCACGAGGGCGTTGCGCTGGATGCCCGTCACCTCGACCGGGGCCTGCCACTGGCGCACGGCGCGGGTCATGCTCAGGCGGGCCCAGTACAGCGGGCGGTCGTCGTAGGGGTCGATCGAGCCGATCTGGTGCCGGCCCTGGGCGCGGGCCACCGCGAGCTCCCACAGCGCCTGGCCGTGCCGGTCGACGAGCTCCTCCGCCTCGGTGACGCTCTGCGTCGCGCAGAGGTCCGCGGCGAACCGCTCCACCGTCTCCTCGAAGCCCGCGGCGCGCAGGAACTGCTGGGACGCGGACTCACCCCCCTCGACCAGGGGCTGGCCGATGCGCTCCTCCTCGACGGTGAGCACCGCCTCGCGCGTCAGGCACGGTGCGTCGTGCGAGGCGGGACCGTCCGTCGCCCCCGGGTCCACCGGCTCGTTCGACGCCGCCGAGGTCAGGGCGGAGGACAGGACGACGGCGCAGAGGGCCGCGGCGCCGAGACCCGCTCGCCTCACGCTACGGACGGATCGCTGTGCCTGGGTCATGGTGACCTCCACGAAGTTCTCGAGCACGCCGCGCCCGCGACCCACTCGTGACGGAGCGTCATTGCCCGTCGCGGCTCACCGTAGTGGCCAGATGTCCGTTGTGTGAAGCCTGGTGACGCTGCGAGGTTCTGCACGGTCACCAGCCCCCGCCGAAGGTCACGCGCTCGTCGAGCGACGACTGGAGCCGCGACGGTGACGGACCTACCCTCGTGAGCGGTGCCGCCTGACGCCGGCCACACCCGTCGAGAGGACCTCACATGGTCGTCCGGAAGGAACTCACGGCTCCGGAGGACGGGCTGCTGCCGACGCACTCCATCACCGTGGCGGACGTCGCGCGCTCGCGGAAGCCCGACGCCGACGACGGACGGACCGCTCTCCGGCTTCCTCGACGAACAGGTCGGCGACGTCGAGAAGTTCTCCGCAGAGGCCACGGCGAAGGGGGCCGAGCTCCTCACGGAGCCGCTGGACCGCACGGCGGAGCTGCGCTGCTACCTCCGCGACCCGGACGGCTACCTCATCGAGATCGGCCAGGCGACGGGGATGCTGGAGGGTGTCCTCGCCGACCGCCCCGAGGACGGCTCCGACAGCCGAGCGGGCGGCAGGCCGAGCGGCCCCCGGGTGAGCGGTGGACCATCAGCGCGCGGCCTGCGCGCACCATCACCCCGACGACGACCCGGTGCACGTCCTCCTCCACGCGACGATGCCCGCACAGGCACGCACCCGGTCGGCGCCAGGCAGCCGCGTGCTCCCGTGACGGCGCTGCAGCGCGGGCGCCTCACGCCGGCACCTGGTCGCCGGGCGGCTCATCCCGGGGCGCCCTGCCGACCACGTCCTCGTCGACGTCACCGCGCAGCCAGGCGACGTAGCGCTCCAGCGTCGTCTCCACGATCTCCCGGGCCCCGGACGCGATGCTCGAGAAGCCCCCGTGCAACCGGTCGTACGGGTAGGGCGCGACGGCGGACAGGATGCGCCGCACCGCTCGCTCGGGCAGCGGGATGTCGTTGACGTAGCTCCGCATCACGCTCGCCGAGGCCCCGTCACCGCCGACCATGATCGTGTCCCCGGTGAGCAGAGCGCCCCGGCCCTCGGCGCCGGCCGCCCAGTGGGCCACGGCGCTGCCGGCGAAGTGCCCGCCGCACGGCACCAGCGTCAGCCCGGGCAGCACCTCCGTGACACCCGACCACAGCTCGACGACGGGGTCCGGGCGCCGCACCCACGCGGCGTCCTCGGCGGCGACCAGCACGGGGACCGCGCCGAAGGCGTGGCTCCACCGGATCGACGCCCCGGTCAGGTGCGGGTGGCTCGAAGCGATCACCGCTATCCCCTCCAGGTCGCGCACCGCGGCGACGCCGGCGTCGTCCAGGTAGCCCGGCGGGTCCCACAGCAGGTTGCCGCCAGGGGTACGCACCAGCAGGGAGCGGTGGCCGATGCCCACCCGCGGGGAGACCTCGATGGCGAACAGGTCCGCCTCCAGGTCGGTGACGACCACGGCACGACCCTCGGCGGCCATCTGGTCCTGCGTGGTCCAGCGCTGCCCGTCCGGTGGCACCCACTGGCGCTCGTCGGAGCAGATCGCGCACGAGCGCGGAGGGGCGTCGGTGTCGGGGTGCTCGATGCCGCAGGTCGCGCAGGTCCACAGGGTCATGCCCACCACCGTGGCACCACGGGAAGCCCCGAGGTGACGCGG
>JARIBR010000177.1 GCA_029258695.1 Quadrisphaera sp. | reverse complement strand
GGCCATCCCCGCGGCGGCCCGCATCCGGTGGACGGTGGCCGAGGCCTGGCCGTAGGCGCGGTGCTGGCGCCAGAAGCTGCGCAGCGTCAGCGCGTGGTGGTGGTCCACCAGGGCGGACGGCTCGTAGGTCATGCCCTGGCCCGCTGCGCGCCAGGCGTCGCAGAAGGCCCGGTCCTCACCGGCGGCCCGGGGGAAGCGCTCGTCGAACCCGCCGCTGGCCGCGAAGGAGGCGGTGCGCACCGCGAGGTTGCACGTGGGGAAGAAGGTGGGCGAGCCACCGCTCCGCGGCTCGACGAGGTGGCTGACCATCGTCTGCGTGGCCTCGGCGCACAGGTCGCGCGGGCGTGCGTTGACGGTGGCGCCCCCCACCAGGGCGTCGGCGCTGCGGAGGTGGGGCTCCAGGGCGAGCAGCCAGCCCGGGTGCGGGACGCAGTCGTCGTCGGTGAAGGCCAGCAGCCCGGTGCGCGCCCGGGCGGCTCCGGCGTTGCGCGCCGCCGCCGGGCCCGCGTTGGCCTGCCGGTGCACGGTGACGGTGAACCGGTCGCCCGCCTCGCCGCACGTCTCGTCGCCGCTGGGGGAGGCGGCCGCACCGGTCGCTGCGGCGGCGACCTCGTCGGCCTCACCGTCGGGGCCACCGTCGTCGACGACCACCACCTCGAGGCCGCCCGGGGCCCGCAGGGCGGCCAGCGCGGCGAGGCACCGCGCCAGGGACCCCGGGCGGCGGTACGTGGGCACGACGACGGTCCAGATCGGCACCGGGGTCCCCGTCACGGCGCCCCGCCCATCCCCCGGGAACCCGTGCCCGGGGTCTCGGGCCCGTCCGACCAGCCGGACCAGCCGGACCAGCCGGACCAGCCGCCGAAGACCTCCTGCGCCGCCCCGAGCGCCACGTGCTCCAGCACCGCGTCGTCGGTGATCGCCGCCGCCACGTGGGCCCACGCCACCTGCGGGGTGAGGTACGGCGCGGCGGAGGCGAACAGCACCTGCCCGGGCGCCTCGCGGACGGCCAGAGCCACGAACTCCGCGAGCCACGCCGCCGCGGTGTCGAGGTAGACCGCGCCCTCGCGGGCCAGGGTTACGGCGTCGGCGAGGTCGGTGGCGGACGCCGGGAGCGCCCCCAGGTGGGCGAGGACCACCGGCACGCCGGGCAGCCGCGGGAGCAGGTGGCGCGCCACCCACGCCGGCGGGCACGCGGCGCCGGCGTGGACCACGACCGGGATCCTGGCTTCGCGGACCTGTGCCAGCAGCGCCTCGTCCGGCACCCCGTCGAGGTGAGGGGCCAACGAGACCGCCGCGCAGCCCGCGAGGTCCTCGGCGTCCGGGGGCCGGGTGGTGGCCCGCGAGCGCAGGGCGCGCCGGGCCGCCCACGGCGAGCGGGTGATGAGCGGGACCCGTCCGCCGAGGCGAGCGGCCGGCATGAGCAGACCACCGGAGCTGCGGCTCGCCGCCAGCATCGCGGCGTTCGTCGCCGCGTAGTGGTCGCCCCCCGGGGGGCACGCCAGGGCGCGGGCGACACCGGCCTCGCTCAGGAGACGCTCCGCCTCGGCGGGGGGCAGCAGCGCCTGCGCCGCGTCGGAGGCGTGCGAGCCGCTCGAGCCGTCCGAGGACGCCGCACCACCGGCGCCCTCCTCGCCGATGCCGTCCTCGGTGTCGGCGCCCTCCCCGGCGTCGGCCGCGCTCGGGCGCGTCGCCGGGATCGGGCTGACGTGCACGTGGGCGTCGACGAGCCCCGGGGGAGGCGCCGCGGACAGCGGCCGGGGGCGCAGCAGCCGGGGGCCCGCGGCGGCGCTCACGCGGCCGCTCCCCGGACGACGCCCAGGTCGCGGTACACCGCTGCCGCGGCCTGCGCGGTGGCGTCCCACGTCGCGGCCTCCAGGGCCCACGCGCGCGCGGCGGCCCCCGTCTCCCGGCGCGCCGCGGGGTCGGCGAGCAGCGCGCTGACCGCGCGGGTCAGCGCTTCGACGTCACCGGGCGGGCTGAGCACCCCGCGTCCGCCCGCGAGCAGGGACGGCACGTCACCCACGGGGCTGGCCACGACGGCGAGCCCTGACGCCATCGCCTCGAGGAGCTTCAGGGGCGCGGCGTACCGGGTCACCGGGGCGGAGCGGCGGGGGATGGCGAAGACGTCCACGAGCCGGTAGTGCTGCGCGACGGCCGCGGCCGGGACCGCACCGGTGAAGACCACGGGAGCGCGCAGCCGCGCGGCGAGCGCCCGCAGCCGCTGGGCCTCCGGCCCGTCACCGACGAGCAGCAGCCGCAGGCGCGGGTGGTCGCCGGCGAGAGCGGCCGCCGCCTCGACGAGCAGGTCCAGGCCCTCGTAGCGCAGCATCTTCGCGGTGGAGCCGAGCACCACCGCGCCGTCCAGCCCCAGGCGCGAGCGCAGCGCGGGATCGGCCGGTCCGGGCGAGAACCGCTCGACGTCCACCCCGTTGGGGATCACCGTCAGGCGCCCCCGCACCCCCGGGACGGTGGACTCCAGCAGCTCGCCGAGGGAGGTCGACGCCGCGACCACCGCGTCGGCGCCCGCGAGGTGGCGCTCGAACCAGCGGCGCAGCGGGCCCTCGATCCTCGAGCTGACGACGCCGGGGACGTGGCGCCCGCTCTGCGAGAGCGCGGCGCCGGCGAGGTCGACGCGCACCTCGGCGACCAGCGGCAGGCCCGCGCGCCGGGCACCGGCGGCGCTCGCCGCGCCGATCGTCGAGGAGAAGTGCGCGTGCACCACGCCGGCCCCGAGGGTGGTGGCGGCGCTCGCCACGGCCCTGGTCAGGGCTCGCTCGTCCACCGCCCACCGCCGGGCGCGGCGCCGGACGCGCTCGGCCACCGGCGACGTCGCCGCGAGGACCCGTCCCTCGAGGCCCGCGGGCACGGACGGGCCGGCGTCGTCGTGGAGGTGCTGGCGGCTGCTCACCAGCACCGCCGGGTCCAGGCCGGCGCGCTGCTGCGCGGTGACGAGCGCGGCGCTGCGGGTGGTGTAGCCGGAGACGACCGGGAGCCAGCTCTCCACGACGTGCAGGGCGCTCACGACGCGGCGGCGAGCAGGGGGCGGTAGGCGGCCTCGACGGCGGCGAGCGTCGTGACGTCCCAGCCGCCGTCCACCGCGCGGGCGACCATCGCCTCGAAGGTCCGCGCGGTCTCCGGGTCGCGGACGAGGTCGTGGGGGTCGAGGTAGACCACCGCGAGGCCGTCGGGCTCGGCGCGCTCCAGCATCGTCGTCCACAGCCGTGACCACTCCGGCAGCGAGTGCATGCCGGC
>JARIBR010000107.1 GCA_029258695.1 Quadrisphaera sp. | reverse complement strand
GTGGGGTTTTACAGGGGGCGGCGGGCCGGGGGGGGGCCGCCCGCGCCGCGGTGGTACGCGGCCTGGCCTCCGTGGCGCTGGCCGCGGCCTCCGAGGCCGGTGGGGGCGGCGCCCCCGAGGGCGAGACGGGCACGGACGGGGAGGACCGGGCGAGGCTCACCCTCATCCAGGTGCTGCGCGCCCACGGCACCGCCGACCCCGCCATCGTCGCCGAGGCGGCGGACGAGGTGGCGCGCATGGTCCAGCGACCCGAGGTGGAGCTCGGGGAGGTCGACCCGGAGGACGAGGAACCCTTGGAGGCCGCCGAGGCGGAGCGTGTGCGCCGCGCGCTGGGCGTGCCCGATCCCGCGGACGAGCTCGCCGCGGCGCTGAGGGCCCGGGAGTGGCTGCAGCGCTTCGCCGCCGACCTCGCGCGCTGAGCCGGGGAGACGCGCTGGGTGAGGCGTGCTCAGAACCGGTGCGGCTCAGAACCAGTGCAGGGCGGCACCGTGGGGGTCGGCCAGCGCCAGCGGGACGTCGTCGGGCGAGACCACCATCCGCCCGCCGACCCGTGAGGCGTCCGGTACCCGGGCGTCCACGTCCGGCATGACACCGGCGTGCTCCCCGCCGAGGCGGTGGGCCCCCGCACCGGCGATGACGCGCCGGACACAATCGCGGTCGTCCGGCGCCAGGTAGACCATGGCGGCGGTGTGG
This sequence comes from Quadrisphaera sp., assembly GCA_029258695.1. The sequence continues at coordinate 21,299 of JARIBR010000107.1, read as the reverse complement.
GTCACGACGACAGTGGCTGGCCCGTCGCCCGGTGCGAGCGCTTCCGCGGCGGAGCGCGCCTCGTCGAGCAAGGGGGCCAGGTCGGTGGTCATGTCACCGGCGCGGACGTCGGGGCGGGCCTGGACGGCCATGTCCAGCGCTGCGCCGAGGCGCTCCGCGCGCTCGACGTGCTCGGGCCACACGAGCGCCTGGAGCCAGCGGCGGGCGTCGGGGTCGCTCGGATCCACCGGGTGGAGGTCGAGGCCGGCGCGCCACGCGATCGGTGGCACCGCGGTGGGCAGCGGCGCCGGTCCGCTCACCGCGCACGTGAGCGTCACCGGGCTGTCCGCCGGACCGACATCGTGGCGCGTGCTGACGGAGGACGGCGTGCTGACGGGACGGGCCGACCCGGGTTCGTCATCGGCGTCGCCAAGGACTCCGGAGCAGCCGGTGTCGCTCGTGTCGCTCGTGTCACCGGTGTCGCTCGTGTCGCTCGTGTCGCTCGCGTCATCCGGGGGCAGCATCGTGTAGCGGTAGCGCCAGGCGTCGAGGAGCAGGCACAGCCCCGCGCTCGCGCCGACCTCCACGACCGCGAGCGGGCCCCGCGACCGCTGGGCCAGCTGCGCGAGGGACGGCAGCAGCAGCGCGCACCGGGCGGCCTCGTTCGTCTGCGTGCGGCGGGTGCGGAGCACCTCCAGCGCCTGCGCCCGGTGCTCGTCGAGCCACGCGAGCGCGGCGGCCGGGTCGCTGACGTCGACCCCGTACCAGCGCAGGGCGCCCAGCAGCAGGTTCGGCTGACGGCGCGGACGGTGCACCTTCTGCAGGAGCTCGAGCGCCGGCCGGTGGTCCGCGATCGCCAGCGCGAGCCGCTCGTACGTCGGGGAGAGACCCGCTGACTCCACGAGCGCCCAGTCGCGGTAGGTGTGCGCCGTCCGGGCCAGGTCGCTCTGCGCCGCAGCGCTGCTCGCTCTCTGCGCCGCAGCGTCGTCCACCATGCGATCAGTGTGGGGTCCGCCAGGATGGGGACATGACACCGTCGTCGAACAGCCCGTCACCGGACCCAGCGTTCTCCGGCAGCCCGTCGTCCCGAGCGTCGTCGTCCGACCCCCGCCCCGGCCCGGTGCCCGCCGACGCGATGACGCGCGCGGCGGCGATCGTCGCCGACATGACCCCGACGGAGAAGGCCGGCCAGCTGACGCAGCTCTTCGTCATCCCCGACGAGCCCGAGCAGCTCGCCGCGGTCGAGGCGGCCATCGACCGCGGCGAGGTCGGCTCGCTGCTCTTCGTCACGGACCCTGAGGAGATCAACCGCCTGCAGCGTCGCGTGATGGCTGGCAACCGTCATGGCCTGCCGGCGCTGTTCGGCTACGACGTGGTGCACGGGCTGCGCACCATCTTCCCGGTGCCGATCGCGATGGCCGCCACGTGGGACCCGTCGGTCGTCGAGGCCGGCCAGGTCGTCGCCGCCCGCGAGGCCCGTGCGGTCGGTATCCACTGGGCCTTCGCGCCCATGGTGGACATCGCGCGCGACCCGCGCTGGGGCCGCATCGTCGAGGGCGCCGGCGAGGACCCGGTGCTCGGGGCCGCGATGGCCGCGGCCCAGGTGCGCGGCTTCCAGGGGCAGCCGGTGGGCGGCGCCACGCTGGACCCGGAGCGGGTGCTCGCGGGCCCCAAGCACCTCGTCGGGTACGGCGCAGCCATCGGTGGGCGTGACTACGAGGAGGTCGACCTCTCCGACCACCAGCTGTGGAACGTCTACCTGCCGCCGTTCGCCGCCGCGATCGACGCTGGTGCGGCGAACGTCATGTGCGCCTACATGGACCTCAACGGCGTCCCCGCTGGCGCCAACGCGTGGTTGATGAGGGACGTGCTGCGCGGTGCGCTGGGCTTCGAGGGCTTCGTGGTCTCCGACGCGAACGTGGTCCGGTCGCTCGTGAGCCACGGGTTCGCCGCCGACCTCCCCGACGCGGCGACGCGCGCCATCGGGGTGGGCGTCGACCTGGAGATGGCCATCGCCGACCCCGGGTACGCCCACCTGCCCGCGCTCGTGGCCAGCGGCGCCGTCGACGAGGCCGTGCTCGACGCCAGCGCCACCCGCGTGGTCGCCGCCAAGCTTGCCCTCCGCCTCGACGAGGAGGTCCTCGTCGACGTGGAGACCTCCCGGGCGGTCCTCGCCGATCCCTCCCACCGTGAGCTGGCCCGCACCGCGGCCCAGCGCAGCGCGGTGCTGCTGAAGAACGGACCAGCCGCGGAGGAGGGCGGCCGTGCGGTGCTGCCCCTGGAGGGCTCGACCGCGACGTCGCTGGCCGTCCTCGGGCCGCTGGCCGACGACGCCCGCTCCACCCTGGGCCCCTGGTGCTTCGACTTCGACCTCGACGAGACCGTCACCGTCCTGGCGGGGCTCACCGCCCGGGCGCCGGGTGAGGTCTCGTACGCCCCCGGTGTCCGTCCGTTCCAGCGGGGGACGCCGTCCATCTTCGACCGCTTCCCGGGCAACCAGCCCGCCGACCCGGACGGCTTCGACGACGCCGCCGAGACGGAGCGCGCCGTCGAGCTCGCCCAGCGCAGCGACGTCGCCGTCGTCGTGGTCGGTGAGTGGCAGAACCTCGTGGGGGAGCAGGCCTCACGCGCGACGCTCGACCTGCCCGGCGGGCAGCTGGAGCTGCTGCAGCGGGTCGTGGCCACGGGCACCCCCACCGTCCTCGTCGTGATGAGCGGCCGTCCCCTGGACCTGCGGTGGGCGGACGAGCACGTGGCCGCGATCCTCCAGGTCTGGTACCCGGGCACCAGCGGTGGAGCGGCGGTGGCCGACCTGATCTTCGGCGACGTCTCTCCGGCCGGCCGGTTGCCGTTCACGTGGCCCCGCAGCGTCGGGCAGGTGCCCATGGTCCACTCCGCCACGCTCAGCCAGGACCCGGAGAACTCGGCGCAGCGTTACTGGGACGAGGAGTCCACGCCCCTGTACCCCTTCGGGCACGGCCTGTCGTACTCGGCGTTCTCGTACGGCGACGTGCAGGTCAGCGCGGACGAGGTGGGGCTGGAGGAGGAGGTCGTCGTCACCGTCGAGGTCACCAACACCGGCCCGCTCGACGCCGACGAGGTGGTGCAGCTCTACCTCCACCAGCGACACGGCACCGCCTCGCGCCCGGCGCGTGAGCTCGCGGCCTTCCGGCGGGTGGACCTCCCGGCAGGAGGCACGCAGGAGGTGCGCTTCGTGGTGGGCACGGACCAGCGCAGGTACTGGAACGCGGTGGCTCGTGGCTGGGTGCTCGACCCCTCGACGTTCGACGTGTGGGTCGGCGGGAGCTCAGCGGCGGTGCGGGGCACCTCCTTCACGGTGAGCCCGACCTGACGCACCGCCGGCTCGACCGGGCGCCGTGCGAAGCCCTGAAGCGAGCCGGCATGCTGGCGCGGTGATCGGTACGCGTTCCGGCCAGCTGCACCCGGTGTCGATCGGGGGGCAGGAGATCGACCTCCCGATCGTGCCGGTCACCGACGACACCGCGATCGCGCTGCTCGTGGTCTTCGACCAGGGTGCCGCCTTCCTCGAGCGAGCGGCCGCTGACCTCGCGGACCTGGTCGCCGACGTGCGGCCCGAGGTCGTCGCCGGGGTCGCCACCCTCGGGATCCCGGTGGCCTACGCCACGGCGCGGGCTCTAGGGGTCGACGACTGGCTCGTGCTGCAGAAGACCCGCAAGATCCACCTCCGGGACGCGCTGGCCGCGCCGGTGCGGTCGATCACGACCGACAGCGACCAGGAGCTGTTCCTCGAGCGCGCGAGAGCCGAGGGGCTCGCCGGGCGTCGCGTCGTGCTCGTGGACGACGTCGTCTCCACCGGGGCGTCGGTTCTGGCTGCGGCGTCCCTGCTGCGCCAGGCCGGCGCGGATGTGGTGGCGATCGCGGCGCTGCTGGCGGAGGGCACGAGGTGGACGGCCGATCTGGGAGCGGATGCCGCCCTCGTCCGTGCGCTGGGCGTGGTGCCGGAGTTCCACCGCGGCACGGACGGAGAGTGGGTGCCGGACCAGGTGGTGTGATGACCGGAGCGTTCGCCGACCGAGCCCGTTCGAGCACCGATGACGCGAGCGGCCGCTGCCGACGCGGGGTCTGCGTCGGGTCCAGGCTCTACGCCTGTTTCAGGGCCAGCGTCGAGTTTAGGGTCAGCGTCGGGTTCAGGGCCAGCGTCGGGTTCAGACCGTGCGTGCGGCGCGGTGGCTTCGGCTAGCGGGACGTGGCCGGCTGCGTCGCGGGGGCCGACGTCTGCGTCACCGGATCGCCAGGCGCCACACGCCCCGTGAACCTCGCCATGGACGAGTAGATGCCCATCCGCTCGGCGACCGCGTCGAAGGCACGGGTCGGCAGGAGGCCACGCAGCAATGGTGCGACGGCCACCGACGAGGGGGCGAGGACGACGGGGGTTCCCGCCAGCAGGCCGCGCCAGGCGAGCGCGACGGCGCGCTCCGGCGTCATGATCGGCGCACCCATCGGCCCGCGAGCTCCCTCGAACATCCCGGTGGAGACGTAGCTGGGGCAGAAGGTCGTCACGGCGACGTGGTCGTGGCGGGCCTGCACCAGCTCGATGCGCAGCGACTCGCCGTACCCGAGCAGCCCCCACTTGCTCGCGGCGTAGGCGCTCATCCGGGGGACGGGCACGGTGGCCGATGCGGAGGAGACGTCGAGGATCGCCCTGCGCCGTGAGGTGTCGTCGATCATCGCCGGCAGCAGGGCTCGGTTCAGGTGGATCGGCGCCGCGAGGTTGAGGGCGACCGTGGTGTCGACGTCCTCGGGGAAGATCTCCCAGGACATCCCCGCGCGCACGACGCCGGCGTTGTTGATGACGAGGGCGGGAGCGCCGTGAGCGTCGAGCACGGCGGTGGCGACCTCCTCCACCGCACCGCGGTCGACGAGGTCCACGGGGTAGGTGCTGACGCTGCCGAGGTGTGACAGGGACGCGGCAGTGCGCCCCAGGGCGGCCTCGTCACGATCGAGGAGGGCGACCGCCGCGCCTTCCTCGAGGGCCCGGCGCGCGTGAAGAGCGCCCATACCACCGGCAGCGCCGGTGATCACGGCGACCCCGCCGCGAAGGTCCAGGGGAGTGCGTCGTCGCATCGGCACAGGGTATCGGTGGTTGCTCGGAGCGGCTCCACGACATCCACGTCCACGGGCAGCGCACTGGTTCAGAACGGCGGTGGGGTATCGGGGTCGGTGAGCCACCAGCAGGGACCGGTCGAGCGTGGTGCGTGGGCATCGGCGCGATTGCGCCGGCGCGACCGCCGGTGCCGGTGCCGGTGCCGGTGGTGTCGGCCAGGACGGTGACGGCAGGGGGCGCGAGACCGTCGGGGCCGCGCCCGGTGGACTCGTCGCCGTAGGGGCCGTGGCGGGCTCGGCGTCGGGTGGCCGCTCGGGTGGCGGCGCGAGGATCGGTGGTGATCTGCGGCCAGCGGCGGACGGGCTCGACGTCGTAGGTGGTGCCGGTGGGGCTGGTCCAGGAGAACGCGGGTGCGGGGGAGCCGGTGATGGTGTGGGTGGTCAGGGTCCAGCCGCGGTCGTGCTTCATGCGGTGGTGGGTGCGGCACAGGGGCGCGAGGTTGCAGGTGCAGGTGGGTCCGGTGGGCCAGGGGATCCGGTGGTCGAGGTCGCAGCGGGTGGTGGGCATCGAGCAACCGGGGGCGATGCAGCGGGGCATGGCCAGCGTGGTCAGGCGGCGCAGGGCGGTGGGGATGCGGTAGCCGGCGCCGACGTTGGGACACCGCGCGGGGCCCAGGTGAGGGTCGGGGCCTGCGTCGGCGCTCTCGCTCGCGGGGGCGCCGTCGTCGCAGTCGGCACTGTGGTCGTCGTGGTCGTCGTGGTCGTCGTGGTCGTCGTGGTCGTCGTGGCCGTCGTGGCGGTCGACGCCGGTGCGATTGCTGCTGCTCCTGCTCCTGCTCTTGCTGCTCCTGCTGTTGTTGTTCCTGCTGTTGCTGTTGCTGTTGCTGTTGCTGTTGCCGCTCGGCGCGTCGCCACCGCCGTTGCCTCCGCTCGGCCCGCCGCTCTGATCGCTGCCGCCATCCCCGTCCCCATCGCCCTGGTCGTCGTGGAGTGAGGGGATGGTTCCGGGTGGCCAGGTGTGGCCGTCGGCGCTGACGACAGCTCCGGTGATGGGGTCGGTCATGAAGCGGCGCAGGGGGGAGCGTTGGGCCCAGGCCCGCGCGATGGCGCCGGGGAGGGGCCCGTGGCCGGCAAGGTCGCCAGGGGCGTCGTCGAGGCCGAGCAGGGTGGAGATGCCCACGGCGATCTCCACGGGCAGCGGGCGAGCTGCCGAGCCGTCCGGGGTGCGGGTCAGGGCGTGGGCGGCGAGGTCGAACCGCTTGGCGTCGAGGCTGCGCTCGTCGCGGGGCGCCCGGCCGGGCCGCGGGGGTGGGGTGGTGAGGTCGGCGTAAGGGTCGGCGTCGTCGCCCGGTGTGCTGCGGTCTTTGGCGCGGGTGGTCAGGGCCTGGTGCAGGGCGCGCACGGCGGGGGCGGGGCCGATCAGGCGCAGCTCGCCCAGACCCATCGCGGCGGGCCGGTACTCCACGCGGCGGGTCTTGATCGCTGCGGCGACGCGCTCGGTGATCGCGGTGGTGTCCTGGGCGGTGATCTCTCGCTCGACCAGGGCGCGGGCGCGTCCGGTGGTGGCGCCGATGAGGTCGTCGCCCAGGGCGCGGTCGACAGCGGCGGCCAGGTGCTGGGAGACCCCGGCGGTGGCGCGCAGGACGACCTGGGCGGTGGCGGCGTCGATGAACCCGTTCCGGAGGAGCTCGAAGGTGGTGGGCAGGGTGCGGGTGAGCTGGTCGGCGTCGGCGATGCGTCGGGTGGCTGCGAGGCGTCCCAGGCACAGCGCGGGGGCGACGGCGTCGATCACGGGGGCGGCCACCGCGGCGCGGGCGGGAACGCGCCAGGACCCGTCGGGGCCCGGCTCGGGGGCGGGCTCTCCGCTCATCGCGTGGTTCAGGTCGGCCAGGGCGGCCATTTCGTGGGCGTGGACGCGGGCGGCCAAGGAGTGCAGGGCCGCGACGCGCTCGGCCGAGGGCCCGGTGGGCAGCTCGCCGCACGCCAGCGCCAACCACCGCTCGTCCTCGCCGAAGCCGGGGTCGTGCGGATCGCCCTCGTCGACCGCGTCGTGCTCGGAGTGGGCACCGCCCTGGTCGACCGCGTCGTGCTCGTCGCTGGGTCCGGGTCGGTCGGGGTGGCTCACGACCACGCCTTCGAGCACCTCGCCCGCGCTGCTGGTGGCGCCCTCATCAGCAGCGCGGTGGGGATCGAGACCAGCGTCATCGTTGGCGCTCTGGCCAGGGTCCGTGCCGTGGCTGCTCCCCGGGCCATCGTGCGCAGCCCCGGCCTGGGCAGCCGGCGCTGCGTCGGCAGCCCTCAGGCGATGAGCCAGCCACGCCTCGACCACGGAGGTGCCGGACGGCTCTGTCGGTGATCCATGCACCACGTCACCTCTTCTCTGTCGAATACCAGTGCTAAATACTAGTCGCCCGATGACGTCGTGGCCAGCAGATGTCGACCCGGCTCTGAAGATCACCCGTGTGCGTCGATGCACACCGACGGTGACGAAGAGGGCCAGCGCGTGCCGGTGACGTCACCGACACCGGCCCCACGGCATCAGTCCCAGCGTGGGCGTCCCCCTGGCGAGGGCTCTGAGGGCGCAGGAAGACGGGCTGCGCTCCCGCGCCGACCCGTCAGGCGCAAGTGGTCAACAGCCGCAAGGAGCGGCCAAGAGCGGCCAGCAGGAACCAGGAGCGGCCAGCGGGAACCAGGAACGGCCAGCGGGAACCAGGAACGGCCAGGAGCGGCCAGCAGACGTCAAGAGGTGCTCAGGACGCTCGTCGACCCCTCGTGCGCCCCTGCTCGGGCAGCACACGTCCGGGCAGCACGCGTCCGGCCAGCACGCGTCGGGGCCGCACGCGTCCGGGCAGCGCGACGGCTCCACGTCTACCCTTGTGTGGTGCCAGACATCGCCACTACGGTCGAGAACCTGCGGACCACGTTCGACGCCGGAACCACCCGCCCCCTGGCCTGGCGCCTCGCCCAGCTCGACGCCTTGCGCGCCATGCTGCGCGAGCGCCGTGGCGTCTTCGAGGCCGCGCTGCGCGAAGACCTCGGCAAGCCGGCGCTCGAGTCTCACGTCACGGAGATCGCCTTCGTCGGCGACGAGGCGCTGCGCACGAGCAAGAACCTGGAGCGCTGGCTCCGCCCGCGCAAGGCCTCGGTCACTGCGGCCGTCGCGCCGGCCCGCGCCCGCACCGTCCGTGAGCCGCTGGGCGTGGTGTGCGTCATCGCCCCGTGGAACTACCCCTTCCAGCTCGCCCTCGCCCCGGTCGTGGGGGCGCTCGCGGCGGGCAACACCGTGCTCCTCAAGCCCAGCGAGCTGGCGCCGGCGACCTCGGCCGCCATGGCGCGGTGGCTGCCGCGCTACCTGGACCCGAACGCCGTGGCCGTCGTCGAGGGGGACGCCTCGGTGGCCAGCGAGGTGCTGGCGCAGCGCTTCGACCACATCTTCTACACCGGGGGCGGACGGGTGGGCCGCATCGTCGCCCACGCGGCGGCGGACCACCTCACACCGGTCACCCTGGAGTTGGGGGGCAAGTGCCCGGCGTGGGTGGCCGAGGACCTCACCGACGCCCAGCTGGACGCGGCCGCGGGCCGCATCGCCTGGGCCCGGTTCTTCAACGCCGGCCAGACGTGCGTCGCCGTGGACCACGTGCTGACCACGGCGACCATGCTGCCGCGTCTCGAGGCAGCGCTCGTGGCGGCGGTGCGCCGGATGTACGGCGTCGACCCCCGGTCCTCGAAGGACTACGGCCGGATCGTCTCGCGCGACCACGCGGAGCGGCTCTCCGGCCTGCTCGGGTCAGGCCGCGTCGTCTGCGGCGGCGACGTCGACGTCGACGAGCTCTACGTGGCCCCGACGATCCTCGCCGACGTCGACCCTGCCTCGCCGGTGATGAGCGAGGAGATCTTCGGGCCCATCCTGCCGATCGTCACGGTGGCCGACGAGGCTGCAGCCATCGCGTTCGTCGCCGCCCGCGACAAGCCGCTCGCCCTCTACGTCTTCGTCGACGACGAGGACGCCGAGCGGCGGTGGCTGGCTGGCACCTCGTCGGGCGGTCTCGGGGTCAACGTCCCGGTGATGCACCTGACGGTGCCGTCGCTGCCCTTCGGGGGGGTCGGGGCCAGCGGCTACGGGGCCTACCACGGTGAGCACTCGATCGCCCGCTTCAGCCACGAGCGCGCGGTCCTCACCAAGCCGCTGCGACCGGAGACGCTGCGGGTCGCCTTCCCGCCGTACACCGCCGCGAAGTCCGCTGTGCTCAGGCGCCTGATCACCCGCGGATGAGCGCGCCTGACGGCCACCTCGACCCGGCGGAGGCCGTGCGGCGGGCCGCTTTGACCGTCGCGGCGCTGGCCCAGAACGGGTTGACGTTCGCCAGCGACCCCTACGACGTCGATCGTTACCACCAGCTGGGCGCCCTCGCCGGGAACCTGCTCGCGGCCGTCAGCGGGCGCGACGCCGACGAGCTGCGCCTCGAGCTGGGGCGTGACGAGGGCTACCGCACGCCGAAGGTCGACGTGCGCGGCGCCCTGGTCGACGCCGATGAGCGCGTGCTGCTCATGCGGGAGAAGACCGACGGCCGGTGGTCGCTGCCGGGTGGGTGGGCCGACCCGGGGGACACCCCGAGCGCGGCGGTGGTGCGAGAGGTCAGGGAGGAGACCGGGTACGGCGCAGAGGTGGTCAAGCTCGTCGCCGTGTGGGACCGCGACGCCCAGCGGATGACCCCCGCGCTGCCGGTGGCGGTCTACAAGCTGTTCTTCCTCTGCCGACCTACCGGGGAGGTGGCGGCGCCGGACGAGCTGGAGACCCTCGACGTCGGCTGGTTCGGCATGGACGCGCTGCCGGAGCTGTCCGCCGGGCGGGTGAACCGGCACCAGCTGGAGCGGGTCATCGCCCACCACCGCGAGCCGGCGCTGGCGACAGAGGTTGACTGAGGCGTCGGTGGACCCGACCGGAGCCCGGCGGACCCGGCCGCGCCTCGGTGGGGCCGGACGGCGCGGCCCCGGAGCGCTCGTGCACCAGGCGGGACTCGAACCCGCACGCCCTCGCGGGCACAGGGACCTAAACCCTGCGTGGCTGCCGGTTTCACCACTGGTGCCCGGGGCGGCGTCTCGACGGCCCGGACGGCGCCCTACCCCTCTCGCGTCGGGCGGGCCGGGAGCGCCGCCGGGTCGAGCGGCGGCGCTCAGGAAGAGGCGTCGATCCCCAGCTCCTGACGCAGCGCCTTGACGTGGCCCTGGGGCTTGACCCCGTACTCGGCGGTCACCAGCGTCCCGTCGGCGTCCACGACGAACGTGGACCGGTTGACCTTGCCGTCCCAGGCGCCGTAGGACTCGAGCACGGAGTGGTCGGCGTCGGAGAGCAGCCGGAAGGTCAGGCCCTCGGACTCGCGGAAGGCCCGGAGGGAGTCCGGCCCGTCGGGAGAGACCCCCACGACGTCGTACCCGGCGCCGCGCAGGGAGGCGATGTTGTCGTTGAAGTCGCACGCCTCCGTGGTGCAGCCCGGCGTGGACGCCTTGGGGTAGAAGTAGAGGACCACGCGGTGCCCGCGGTGCTCCGACAGGGACCACGTGCCCCCGTCGTCGGTGGGAAGGGTGAAGTCCGGCGCGGTCTGGCCCGGCTGCAGGTGCTCGCTCATCCTGCGAGCGTAGTGCGGTCGTTCGCTACCGTCAGGGGGGTGATGAGCGAGCACACCGTGACCTCCGGCGACGTCGACCTCCACGTCCGTTCCTCCGGCGCCGCCCACGACCGGAGCAGCGCGCGCACCGTCGTCCTCCTGCACGGGTGGCCGGACTCCTCGGCCATCTGGGAGCAGCAGATGACCACCCTGGCCGACGCCGGCTACCGGGTGCTCGCCCCGGACCTGCGCGGTTTCGGGCTCAGCAGCCGGCCCACCGATCCCTCGGCGTACGCGATGGACCTGCTCGTCGGCGACGTCCTCGCCGTGATGGACGACGCCGGCGTGGAGCGTGCCGCCGTGGTCGGGCACGACTGGGGTTCGGCGCTCGCCTGGGAGGTGGCCGTCAGGGCCCCGGAGCGGGTGAGCGCGCTGACGGCGATCTCGGTGGGGCACCCCTCGGGCCTGGCCGCCGGAGGTCTCGCCCAGCTCGCGAGGTCCTGGTACGTCGCCGCCTTCGTCGTCCCCGGCCTGGCGGAGCGGCTGCTCCCGGTCGCGCGGTGGGTCCTGCTGCGCGCGGCGTGGGGCGGGCAGGACCCGGCACGGACGCCAGGGCTCGCCCGTCAGATCGCCGACCTCTCCCGGCCCGGGGCCATCACCTCGGGCCTCAACTGGTACCGGGCCAACGCGTCGGGGGTGGTGCGCTCGGCGCTCTCGCGACGGGGCGCCTCGTCGAGGCGCGTCGTGGTCCCGACGATGGGCGTCTGGTCCACCGGGGACCCGGCGCTGACGCGCGCCCAGATGCTCGGTTCCGAACGCTTCGTCACCGGACCCTGGCGCTTCGAGCAGCTCGACGGGGTCGACCACTGGATCCCCGTGCGAGCCGCCGACCGCCTGGACGCGCTGCTGCTCGACTTCCTGGCCACGACGCGGGGCTGAGCGCCCCGCGAGGAGGCGGCGCAGGGGGCGGCGCGTCACACCGGGTGGCGCAGACGCCGGGTGGCGCAGACGCCGGGCGGCGCAGACGCCGGGCGGTGCGCGCTCGGTCGGGCGTCAGGTCGGACGTCCGGTCGGGCGTCAGGCCGGCATGACCTGGCTGCCGCCGGACTGCCCGCGGGACGGCCCGGCGTGGTGCTCGGTGTACGCCTGCTTCGCGTAGGCCTTGCGGCGGCGCAGCTCCCAGTAGGCGCTGACGAAGTAGATGACCGTCACCGCGAGCCCGACCCACCAGAACGTCTGCCGGTTGGCCTCGTAGGTCGCGACGTCCGGGCTGCCGAGCAGCACGAACAGGGCGACGCCGAACAGCACGACCAGGTCCACGATCCAGATCACCCGCAGGACGCGGGTGAGCGGCCTGCGGTCCCTGGTGTCGACCTCCGAGGGGGTGTGCGCGGCCTCCTCCGCGTGGCGGACCGCCACCCGCTCCGCGAAGAGCTCGTCCGCCGCCTCCTCGTCGGGGTAGGCCCTCGACGCTCCCATCGACCTCGCGAGCAGGGTGTACAGGATGACGCTGAGGACGAAGGAGGGGAGGTAGGCGAAGTACACGGGCATGATGCCGAAGCCCACCAGCGCCGCGGCGACGGCGAGCGAGATCGCCCACGACAGCAGCGCGGGGGCGTTGGTCACGCCCTTGTAGCGCGCCCAGTACGTCGTCAGACCGAGCCGCGGGAAGATCCAGTACGAGGCGAAGAGGATCCCGCCGACCGGCACCAGCGTGATGCCCGCGTACGTCACGAAGAGCAGGTAGTTGCGGTAGATGAACGGGAAGGAGGCGGCGACGAGGACGATGATGCCGATGATCAAGGTCGCGTTCCGGCGCGAGACCCGGGGGAAGACGCCCTGGGCGGCCAGACCGGAGCGGTACAGGTTCGCGTTGGCGGTCGTCCAGCCGGCGACGACGACGACGACCAGGCCTGCGTAGCCCAGCGCCTGGAAGGCGACGGTCCCCGGCTCGATCACCTCGATGCTGGAGGTCGTGATGACGGCGGCGGCGGCGCCCATGAACCCGGCAGAGATCCACGCCATGTAGTGGCCGAGGAACATGCCGGTGGCCGACATGTAGCCGTACCAGCCCTTCTTGGCGTACCGCAGGAGCGACATGTCGATCATGCCGGTGTGCGCGAAGCTGTTGGCGCCCCAGGAGTACCCGATGATCCCCAACAGGGTGATGCCGGCTGCCCCGTCGGGGGTCTCGCCGGTGAAGATGGTGTCCCCGCCGATCTGGAGGAAGCCGCTCCACCCGTCGACGACGGTCGACCCGGCAGCGGTCTGGGAGATCGCCGGCAGCATGACGAGCCCACCGACGGCGAAGCTGGTGATCAGCCAGGGCGCGCAGATGCTGGCGAACTCGGCGAGGGCGGTGAAGCCGAAGGCCGCCACCAGCACGGCGACGAGGCCAAACCCCACCGCGAGGACGACGAAGGCCAGGCTCGTGGGGTAGGCCTCGGTCTGCGCCTCGAAATCGAGGACGACGCGGAAGGCGGTGGCCGAGACCGTGATCATGGCCGCCGAGATGAGCGCGAAGAGGAACGCGTTGAGGGCGTTGTAGATCTTCGACGTCGACCCGCCCGCGAGCCGGCTCAGGTAGGTGTAGACGCTCAGCCGCGTGCCCACGGCGATCGGCGCGACGATGAACCGGAAGCTCAGCACGGCGAGCAGGTTCCCGATGGCCAGACCGATGAGGACGTCGGTGATGGAGGCGCCGAGGATGACGAAGGTGGCGCCGAAGATGAACTCCGTGCCGGCGACGTTCTCCGCCGCGTAGAGACCGGCGAAGTGGCCGACGCCGTGGGTCTCGTGCTTGCCGGCCGGCAGCTGTTCGGAGTCCATCCCTGCGATCTGCTGGTCGACCTGCGCAGCCGTCCTCGTGGTCATCGCGTTCCCGTCCGCCGTGGGTGGGTGATTGTTGCTGCGCGCCTCGGTCGCTCACGCAGCGTCCAGGGGCAGGAGCATCCTCCGGGGTGCTGCACGCGTCGACGGCGGGGGGTGCGGCGTCCGGGCACGCCGGGTCCGCCGTCCCCGGGCGAAAGCACTATGTTGCGACCATGAGCGAGAACCCTCCCGACCGTGCCAGCCTCGAGCGCGAGATCCGTGCGCGTCAGGACTCCCTCGCCGCCACCGTCGACGAGCTCGCCGGGCGCGTCGCCCCGAAGGCGCTCGCGCAGAGCGGCGTCGACAGCGCGAAGGAGGCCGGTGCCAGCCTCGTGCTGGACGACGACGGCGCGCTGCGCCTGGGTCGTATCGGTGCGGTCGTCGGCGGCATCGTCGGGCTCGTGGGGCTGAGCGTCCTCGCGAGGAGGAGGGGCTGAGCGCCTCGCCCACCACGTCGAGCGGTGCCCGGGACCACCGTGCCGCCGACCCCGTCGCGCCGCGCCCGAACGCCCGCTACACCGTGCTCGACGCCCCAGGGCCGCTGCCGCTCGACATGGTGCGCGCCCTGCCCCGCATCCGGCGCGACCCGCTGGCGTTCCTCGCCGCCTGCGTCACGCGGTACGGCCCCCTGGTGGCCTTCCCCCTTCCGACGACGCCCGTGCTCCTCGTCACCACCGCGCGCGGGGCGCGACGGGTGCTCGTGGAGTCCGCGGCGAGCTGGACCAAGGCCACCATCCAGTACTCCTCTCTCGCCCTGGTCACCGGCAGCGGGCTGCTGACCACCGACGGCAGCGCGTGGCGCTCGGCCCGGCGCGCGGCCCAGCCGGCGTTTCGCCACGGCAACCTCCAGCTCGTCGCCGACCAGGCCGTCGCCGCCGCCGACCGCGTGCGCGCGCCCTGGCCGGCAGGCCGGACCGCGGAGGTCGACGCCGACGCGGCGATCCTCGAGGCCACCCTGGAGGTCGTGGGTCGCACGCTCTTCGGCGGTGACGTCGACGATGACGGCGAGCGCGTGGTGCAGGCGGTCCTCGAGGGCCTCCAGGTCGTCGTGGCGCGTGCCCGCACCCCCGTGCCGTGGCCCCGGTGGGTCCCGACGCCGGGCAACCGGCGCCTGGCGCGCACCGAGCGGGTCCTCGACGAGGCCGTCGCCCACGTGGTCGCTCGTCGGCGCGCCCAGGGCGTGGGCGAGGACGACGAGGACCTGCTCGCCCTGCTCCTGAGGGCGGCGGACTCCGGGATGCTCACCGAGACGTCGGTGCGCGGCGAGGTGGCCACGATGGTCGTCGCCGGACACGAGACGGTCGCGTCCGCCCTCGCGTGGACCCTCCACCTCCTCGCGACCCACCCGGAGGCCCAGGAACGGCTGCACGCCGAGCTCGACGAGGTGCTCGCCGACGGCGACACCCACCGCGCCCCGGGGTGGGCGGACCTGGCGAGGCTGCGGTGGACGCGCGCGGTGGTCGACGAGTCGCTGCGCCTCTACCCGCCCGCGTGGGTGGTCACCCGCAAGGCGGCCGCTGACGACGTCGTCGACGGCGTGGCGGTGCCCGCCGGCACGCTGGCCATCGTCAGCCCCTGGCTGCTGCACCGCCGCGAGGAGACCTACGGGGACGCCGAGGCGTTCGCGCCGGGACGCTTCCTCGAGGAGAGCCCCCCGTCACCGGCTCGCGGGGAGTACCTCCCGTTCGGCGCCGGCGCCCGGATCTGCATCGGTCGGGACTTCGCGATCGTCGAGGCGGTGCTCATGCTCGCGGCGCTGCTCCGTGACCGCCTGGTGGAACCCGTGCCGGGCGCCGAGCCGGTGCTCGAGGCCCAGGTGACGCTGAGGCCGAAGCACGGCATGTCGCTGCGCTTCGCGCCCCGGGGCTGAGTGCGACGTGAGCACGGCATGGGCGCCGCGTGAGCACGGCGCGAGCACCACGTGAGCACGGCGTGAACGCGACGCTGCTCCGGCAGGTGCGGCCCGTGCCCGTCGGCGCTCCCGTGCCATCCGCTGCCCGTCCCACCTCCGCCGCAGCTGGTACCGCCGCTGGCGCCGCCGCGAGCGCCCCGGTGGACGTGCGCGTCGCGGGCGGGGTGGTCACCGAGGTGGGCCCGGCGCTCGTCGCCCGCCACGGCGACCTGGTGCTCGAGGGCGACGGGCGCTGGGTGGTCCCGGGGCTGTGGGACCAGCACGTCCACCTCACCCAGTGGGCGCAGACGTCGACCCGCCTCGACCTCAGCCCCGCTCGGAGCGTGGAGGGCGCCCTGGCCATCGTGCGCGCCCACCTCGAGCGAGGGGACCACGACCCCGCGCGATGGGTCATCGGCGCCGGTCACCGGAGCGTCACCTGGCCGCACCCACCGACCGTGGACGCCCTGGACGCCGTCTGCGGGGGTGCTCGCGTGGCACTGGTCAGCGGGGACTGCCACCACGGCTGGTTGAGCTCGGCAGCGCTGGCCTCGCTGGGGTTCTCCCCGCGGGAGAGCGTGGTGGAGGAGGACGAGTGGTTCCCCGCGCTGGCTCGCCTCGACCAGCTGCCGGACGTGCGCCAGGGCATGGACGCGGCGCTGGCCCGGGTGGCGCACGAGGCCGCGGCACGCGGGGTCGTCGGCGTCACGGACATGGAGATGGGGGAGGGGCACGTCACCTGGCCGCACCGGGTGGCGGCCGGGGTGACGTCGTTGCGGGTGCGCGCCGCGGTCTATCCCGGCCGGCTCGACGACGTCATCGCCCGCGGTCTGCGCACCGGTGACCCCCTCGGCGCGCGCGACCCCCTCGCCGCGGGGAGGACAGCCAGCGGCCCCCTGGTCACCATGGGGCCGCTGAAGATCATCTCTGACGGGTCCCTCAACACCCGGACCGCGAGCTGCTGCGAGCCGTACGCCGACGCCGGTGACCTCTCGCACCCGTCGGGTCGCGCGCTCCACGGCCTCGACGAGCTGGTCGACCTCCTCGGGCGGGCGCGCCGGCACCGTCTCGACGTGGCGCTCCACGCCATCGGTGACGCCGCCGTGAGCACGGCCCTCGACGCCTTCGAGGCGAGCGGAGCACGGGGCGGGATCGAGCACGCCCAGCTGGTCCGCGCCGGTGACGTGGAGCGGATGGCCCGGCTCGGGGTGAGGGCGAGCGTGCAGCCGGCACACCTCATCGACGACCGCGACGCCTCCGCGCGGTGCTGGCCCGACCGCCTCGACCGCTGCTTCCCGCTCGCCTCGATGTGGCGCGCCGGCGTGGACGTCGTCATCGGCTCCGACGCACCCGTGGCCCCGCTGGACCCCTGGCTGGCCATGGCCGCGGCAGTCCACCGCTCGGGCGATCAGCGTGCGCCGTGGAACCCCGGTGAGCAGCTCACCGCGGCTCAGGCGCTCGCGGCCAGCACCGATGGCCAGCCCACCGTGGGGCTCGGCAGCCGCGGGGACCTGGCAGTCCTCGACCACGACCCGCTGGCGCCCGCAGCGAGCACCGGTGACGCCGCCGCGCACCTGCGGGCAACCGTCGTGGCCGCGACGCTGGTCGCCGGGAGGCCCACACACCTGGGGCTGTGACCCACGACGCCGGGGTTGCTACAGTCGTCCCCGGCACGCGCTGCTAGCTCAATTGGCAGAGCAACTGACTCTTAATCAGTGGGTTCCGGGTTCGAGTCCCGGGCGGCGCACCAGCACCAGCACCGGCTCGTCCGGCGTGACGCGGACGGTGCACGCGACGTGTGGGATGACCGCTGGTCCGTCGATGGACAGCCCCGAGCGATCGAGCAGGCCTCGTCGCTCCGGACCTGCCTGCGGGGGCCCCGAGCGACGAGGCAACCTGTCCCCGTGAGCCCGACCACCGACGCAGCGCCGACAGCCTCCCCGTGGCCGGGCCTGGCCGCCATCGCCGCCGCCACCGCCGCGGCCTACGGCATTGCCGCACTGATCCCCGGCATCGGCGCCTCGACGGTGGGGGTCGTCCTCGGCACGCTCGCGGTGAACGCCGGCCTCGTGGTCCCTGCGCTGCGCCCCGGCGCCACGCTCGCGTCCTCCCGGCTGCTGCGCATCGCGGTGGTGCTCCTCGGTCTGCAGCTCGCCCTGCCCCAGCTGGTGGGGATCGGGGCGAAGGGCCTCGTGGTCGTGGTGGTCACCGTGGCGGTGACCTTCTTCGGCACCCGGCTGCTCGGCCGCCTCCTGGGCATGTCCGGCCCCCGCTCCCTGCTCGTCGCCACCGGGTTCTCCATCTGCGGCGCCTCGGCGGTCGCCGCGATGAGTCCCGTGGCGGACGGCGACGAGGACGACACCGCCGTGGCCATCGCCCTGGTCACCCTGTGCGGGACCCTCGCGATCGTCGTGCTGCCCGCCGTGCGCGGGGTGCTCGGGCTCGACGACCCGAGCGCCTTCGGCTCGTGGGTGGGCGCCTCGGTGCACGACGTGGGGCAGACGGTGGCCACCGCCGACCGCGTCGACGGAGCGCTCACCTCCGCCGTGGTGGTCAAGCTCACCCGGGTGGTGCTCCTGGCGCCGCTCGTGGCGGCGGTCGCGCTCGCGCACCGTCGCGCACGCGCCGCCGCAGCTCCCGAGGGGAAGCGCCCGCCGATCGTCCCGCTGTTCGTCGCCGGGTTCCTCGCCGCGATCCTCATCACCTCCACCGGGCTGGTACCGGACGGGCTGCTGGAGGTCGCGCAGACCGCCCAGGAGGTGCTGCTGGTGGCCGCGCTCGTGGGCCTGGGCACCGGCATCCGGCTCTCGCTGCTGCGCCGCGCCGGAGGGTCGGCCCTGGCGGTCGGCCTCACCTCCTGGCTGCTCGTGGCGGGCGTCGCGTGGGCCGGCGTGACGCTGCTCGAGGTGTGAGAGCAGCCGGTCACGCGGCCGGCTGTGCTCCTGGACGGCGACCGGCGGCGACCGGCGGCGACCAGCGGCGACCAGCGGCGCGGGCGGTCGCCGTGGCTCGACGGCATGACGGACAATGCTCGCTGTGACTTTTGCCCTCTCGACGCCGGTGCTGCTCTCCGAGGCGTCCGGTCCACCCGCCTACCTCGGACCGCTGGCCGCCCTCGTGCTGGCGGCGGCGGTCATCGGCTACCTCAGCGCCCGCCTGAAGGTCGTGCCGATCGTCGGCTTCCTCCTCGCCGGCGTGGTCATCGGCCCCTACGGCCTGGGCCTGCTCGGCTCCAGCGACGCCGTCGACGCCGCCGCCGACATCGGGATCATCCTGCTGCTGTTCACCATCGGCCTCCAGTTCTCCCTCGGACGGCTCGCCAGGGTCTGGGTGTGGATCGTCGTCGGCGGCGGCCTGCAGGTGCTCGTCACCTCCGCGGCGGGCGTCGGCCTGACCGAGCTGTTCGGCGGCGGCGTCCGCGACGGGGTGTTCACCGGCTTCCTGCTCGCGCTGTCCTCGACGGCCATCGTGCTGACCATCCTCGGGGCCCGCGGGGAGCAGGGCACGGCGCGCGGCCGGCTGGCTCTGGCGCTGCTCATCGCCCAGGACCTCGCCGTGGTGGCGATGGTCCTCGTCGTCCCCCTGCTCGGCGCGGGCTCCGGCGGCGAGGGCGGCTCCGGGGAGGGCGCCCCCGCGGGTGCGGGCGCCCTGCTCACCGCGGTGGGCACGGCGGCGCTGGTGGTGCTCCTGGTCATCGTCGTCGCACGGCGCGTCATGCCCCCGGTGCTCGACCGCGTCGCGCGGCTGTGCTCCCCGCCGGTGTTCCTGCTCAGCGTCATCGCCATCTGCTTCGGCACCGCCTACCTCACCTCCCTCGCGGGGGTCTCCGTCTCCCTCGGGGCGTTCCTCGCCGGGCTCGTCGTGAGCGAGTCCCGCTCCAACACGCAGGCCCTCGCGGAGATCCTCCCGCTGCAGATCATCTTCAGCGCTGTCTTCTTCGTCTCGGTGGGCATGATGCTCGACGTCGGCTTCGTGGTCGACAACCTCGTGCTCGTCCTCGGGGCCTCGGTCGTGGTGCTGCTCGTCAAGACGGTCCTCACGGCCGCCTCCGCGCTCGCCGTGCGGCTGCCCTGGCGCACCGCGCTGGCGACCGGCCTGCTCCTGGCGCAGGTGGGGGAGTTCTCCTTCATCCTGCTCAACGTCGGCACCGGCGTCGGTCTGTCGCCGCTGGGCCTCGGTGACGACGGCACGCAGGTGGTGGTCGCGACCACGGTGCTGCTCATGGTGTTCTCCCCCCTGCTCGCCGGCGCCGCGGCATGGGTGGAGACGTGGCGCGGAGGCACCCCGCGGGAGAGGGCCGAGGCCGCCGAGCGGGGGATGGCCCCGGACGACCCGCCGCTGCGCGACCACGTGGTCATCGTCGGCATGGGCCCCACCGCCCTCGCGATCGCCGGCACGCTGCGCGCGCGTGACATCGAGGTGCTCATGACCACGCTGAACCCCGACAGCGCCGCCGCCGCCGAGGCCGACGGTCACACGGTGGTCCGCGGTGACTCCGTCAAGGAGACGGTCCTGCGCGAGGCCGGGGTGCCCGCGGCCCGCGGCGTCGTCATCGCCGAGGACGACGCCGAGGCCGGAGCCCAGCTCGTCTCCGCGGTCCGGGCGGTGACGAGGGCCCCGATCTTCATCCGGCCCCTCGGGAACGCCGACGTCGCCGAGCTCGCCCGGGCCGGCGCCAACCACGTCATCGACCGGGACACCTCCTCCGCGCGAGCGCTGACGCGCTCGGTGCTGGAGAACTTCGACCTCCCGGTGGCCAACCTCCACCAGGACGCGACCCTCGTGGACACCAGCGGTGTCGTCCGCTTCCCGTGGAAGGACGTGGAGGGCTGCGTGCACGGTCCGGCCTCGCACCCGGTCCTCCCGCGGGCGCCGGGCTGCGTGGGCTGCCTGAGGGAGGGGACGGAGTGGGTGCACCTGCGCGTCTGCCTGTCGTGCGGGTACGTCGGGTGCTGCGACTCCTCGCCGCGTCGCCACGCACGCCTGCACTCCACCGCCGTGCAGACCACCCAGACCGGGGTGGAGATCGACGGCGTCGAGCGCCACCCCCTGGTCACCGCCGCGGACGCCGACGACCACGACTGGGGCTACTGCTTCCTCGACGACGTGACCGTCCGAGCCCCGTCCGCGGAGGAAGGTGCCGTCCCGCCGGCGCATGCGACGTCGCTGACGGGGTAGGTGAGGGGTGCACGCCATCCCCCATCCCCAGGAGCAGCCATGACCCGCCTCAGCGCCGCCGTCCCCGGCAGCGACACCCACGCCCTCGCGCACGCCGTCCACGACCTCAGCACCGCGCTGTGGTTCGGCGGCTCCGTCATGGGCATCGCCGGGGTCAACAAGTCCGGCGCGGACCTCCAGCAGGGCATCGACCGCGTCCGCGTGGCCTCCTCGGCGTGGACGCGCTTCGCGCCCGTGCAGTGGGTCGCCGTCGCCGCGACGCTCGGGGCGGACCTGCGTCTCGGGCTCACGTCGAAGGGGCGCCTCGCGCACCAGCGCGGCTACGGCACGCTGACGACCGTGAAGGCGATCGCCTTCGCGGGCGCCGTCGGCGCCAGCGCCTACGCCGCGTACACCGGCGCGAAGGTCGGCGAGGCCGCCGAGGCGGCGCACCGCCGCGGCGAGGCCATCGACGTCCAGGACGCCTCGCTGTCCACCGACTCCACCCCCGAGGAGCTCGCGCGGTGGCAGAAGCGCCAGCGCGTCAGCCAGTACCTCGTGCCGGTGTTCACCGGTGCCCAGATCGTCACGGCCTCCGCGCTGGCGCAGAGCTACCGCCCCGCGGCGACCGTCAAGGGCATCGCGGGACGGCTGCTGCCGGTCTGAGGCTCAGGCCTCCGGTGAGAGCGTGCCCCGCAGGACGCTCTCAC
>JARIBR010000101.1 GCA_029258695.1 Quadrisphaera sp. | reverse complement strand
TCACCGTGGCCGACGCCTCCGGGGTGCAGGTGGCGATCCACAGCGACACCTTGAACGAGGCGGGGTTCTACGAGGACCTCGTGGCCGCGGTCAAGGGCCGGACCTTCCACTCGTACCACACCGAGGGGGCCGGCGGCGGGCACGCACCCGACATCATCCGCCTCGCCGGTGAGGCGAACGTGCTGCCGGCCTCGACGAACCCCACGCGGCCCTTCACGCACAACACCATCGCCGAGCACCTCGACATGGTCATGGTCGCCCACCACCTCAACCCGCAGGTCCCCAACGACCTCGCCTTCGCGGAGAGCCGCGTGCGGGCGGGCACCATCGCCGCTGAGGACGTCCTGCAGGACCTCGGCGCGCTGTCGATCATGTCCTCCGACGCCCAGGCGATGGGCCGCGTCGGGGAGGTGGTCACCCGCACCTGGCAGACCGCGCACCGGATGAAGCAGGTCTACGGCGCTGCACCCGGCGATGGGCGGGCCGACAACCACCGCGCCCAGCGCTACGTCGCGAAGTACACGATCTGCCCGGCCGTCGCCCACGGCCTGGAGGACGAGGTCGGGTCGGTCGAGCCGGGCAAGATGGCCGACCTGGTGCTGTGGCAGCCGGCGCTGTTCGGCATCCGGCCCACCGCGGTGTTCAAGGGCGGGATGGCCGCGCTCGCCGCTCTCGGTGACCCGAACGCCTCCATCCCCACGCCCCAGCCGGTCCTCCCGAGGCTGGGCTTCAACGCCCACAGCCCCGCGGCGGCGAGCACCTCGGTGGCGTTCGTCTCCGAGGCCGCCGTCGAGGACGGCCTGGCCGAGCGGCTGCAGCTCGGCCGGCGCCTCGTCCCCGTGGCGAGCGTGCGCGGGCGGACCAAGGCGGACCTGCCGCAGAACACCGCCCTGCCCCGCATCGAGGTCGACCCGGACACGTACTCGGTGACCGTCGACGGCGATCTCATCGACCACGAGCCCGCCACGGAGCTGCCGATGACCCAGCGCTACTTCCTCTTCTGAGCAGCGCCGGGACGACACCTGCTGTGAGCCACCACGCGGCCCTGCTCCTGCTGGCCGACGGGCGCCTGCCCGCCGGTGCCTACGCGCACTCCAGCGGCCTCGAGCCCGCCGTCAACGCCGGCCAGGTGAGGGACCTGGCAGGCGTCACCGGGTTCCTGCGCGGCCGCCTGGAGACGGTCGGGCGGGTCGCCGCGACCTTCGCCGCGGCGGCCTGCCGGGCCACCCACGCCGGCGACGGCGACCGGCTCGACGCGCTGGACGCCGGCCTCGACGCCCGGTACCCGTCAGCGGCCGCCCGCGCCACGTCGCGCCAGCTCGGCCGGCAGATGGCGCGCACCGCCGCCGTCATGAGGCCGGACCCCCGGTACGCCGGCCTGGGCCGTGAGCCGCACCAGCCGCTCGCCCTCGGGCTGGCGTTCGCGGTGTTCGACCTGAGCCCCCGCGACGCCGCGCTGGCGGTGCTCCACGAGAGCGCGGTCGGGGTCGCCGGCGCGGCGGTCCGCCTCCTCAGCCTCGACCCGGTCGCCGCCCACGCGGTGGTGGCCTCCCTCACCGGCCGCCTCGACGAGCTCGGTGACGAGGCGGAGGCCGCCTGCGGGAGCCCCGTCGTCGACCTGCCCGCCGACGGCGCGCCGCTGCTGGACGTCTACGCCGAGCAGCACGGCGCGCGCCGCGCGCGGTTGTTCGCCTCGTGAATTCCGCACGAGCAGAGCAGGTCGACGCGGCGCGGACGCCGCGCCGGCGCGGACGCATGCACGCGCGCGCCCACGTCGGCGTCATGCTCACGCCGGCCGGCGCCGACGGGCGCGGCGCCACGAGCCGGCTGACCACCCTGCGCTCCGAGGCACCGCTGATCCTGCGCCCCACCATCGGCAAGGCCGCCGAGCCGTGGGTCCGCGGGGAGCGCGGCGCAGCCCGCGTCAGCCTCACCGCCGGCGCCGCCGGACCCCTCGGGGGCGACCACCTCGAGCTGGGCGTCCACGTCGGGGCGGGCGCCACGCTGGTGCTCAGCGAGATCTCCCACACCCTGCTGCTGCCCAGCCACGACCACGCCACGTCGAGCACGACCGCCCGCATCGTGCTCGAGCGCGACGCGACGCTGGTCTGGCTCCCCGAGCCGATCATCAGCGCCCGGGGCAGCCAGCACGTGACCACCACGACGATCGACCTCGCTGAGGGGGCCCGCCTGCTGGCCCGCGAGGAGCTGCTCCTCGGTCGCCACGCGGAGCCCTCCGGCCAGCTGCTCCAGCGGGTGCGCGTCAGCGCGCAGGGCCGCCCCCTCTACCAGCAGGACCTCGCTCTGGGCACCGAGGTCGGCCGGACACCCGCGGTCGCCGACGACCACCGCGCGCTCGGGTCCGTCCTCGTCGTCGACCCCGCCTGGACGCCGCAGACCCGGCCCGCGCCGGCCCCGCTCGGTGAGCGGGCCGCGCTCATGCCGTTGGCCGGCAGCGCCGTCCTCGTCAGCGCGCTCGCCCGCGACAGCCTGGGTCTGCGCGCCGTGCTCGACGCCGGCCTGGCCGCGCTGGGCCCTGTGTGGGACCCGGGTCACCGTCGCTGACCACCACGCCCGCAGCGACCGCAGGACCGGCCCCACGGCCTCGGGACCATGGCCCCTGTCACGCGCGACCCGGGAGGGGCCATGATCGGGGCGGAGGTGGTTCCCATGACGACGACGCGCAGCGCGTCCACCCAGCACCAGGATCGCGAGGAGGCCGGAGCCGCGACGGTCGTGGCGGTGGCCTACGACGGCTCGCCGCCCTCGGCCACGGCGCTGACGTGGGCCGCCATGGAGGCGGGCTCCCGCGGTGCACGCCTGCGGCTGCTCTTCACCGCCGACGTGGGCGACGGCCTCACGGGGGGCCAGGAAGCTCTCCAGCGGGCCGGCCGCGACGCCGGTGAGCAGCTGACGAGCGAGGGCGCCGCCTGGGCGGCGAAGGTCGACGGCGGGCCCCCGGCGGAGGCCGTCGAGACCGACGTGCGCATCGGCGACCCCACCGCCGCGCTCATCGAGGCCTCCCAGGACGTCGACCTGCTCGTCGTCGGCAACCGCGGACGCGGCGCCGTCGCCGGCGCGCTGCTCGGCTCGACGGCCTTCTCCGTCACCGCTCAGGCCGCCTGCCCCGTCGTCGTCGTGCGCGGGGACACCGAGCTGCGACCCGGCGCGAGCCACCCCGTCGTCGTCGGCGTCGACACCTCCGAGGCCGCTTTGGCCGCGGTGACCTGGGCCGCCGACGAGGCCGTCCTCGAAGGTGCGCCGCTGGTGCTGCTCGCGGCGTGGAGCCCACCGGACATCCTGGCTGCCGGCTACGGCGCTGCGCACCTGCCCGAGATGGTCCGCAAGGCCGAGGGCATCGCCCGCCAGGGCGCCGAGGCCGCTCTGGCGCGGGCGCGCCAGGACCACCCCGGGCTGCAGGCCGAGGTGCGCCTGGTCCGCGAGAAGCCCGCCAAGGCGCTGGTCGCCGCCTCGCAGGACGCCGGGCTCGTCGTCGTCGGCGCCCGCGGCCTCGGCAGCGTCGGCGGGCTGTTCCTCGGCTCGGTCAGCCACGCCACCATCCACCGCTCCGAGTGCCCCGTGGCGGTGGTCCGTCCCGGGAGCCGGGGCTGATCCGCGGCTCCCCTCGCCTGACGCTCCCGTACGGTGACCACGCCCGTCGCCGCACGGGAGCGGTCTCATCCCTCCCGCACGGCGACGAGGTAGTCGTACACGTCGTCGGCGATCTCGATGCCGTCCCGGCGGTACTCCTCGTGGACGAGCTTGCGGTCCTGGCCGGGGTACAGGACGCGGTCGAACCCCGGCGCCGGGGTGGCGCCGGAGAGCTCGCGCATGGTGACGCCGATGTTCTTCTTGAACTCCGCCAGGTCCGTGAACCGGGCCGGGTCCACCACGACGTGCAGCTGCCCGAGGTCACGCCCGGACCGGAGGTCCTCGTACATCGACGAGACCCGCTTCCCGAACGGCAGCCCCAGCAGGACGCCGGAGACCACGTCCACCATCATCGCGAGGCCGTACCCCTTGGCCCCGGCCGACGGCAGCAGGGCCGCGACCTCGTGGGGGTCGGTCGACGGGCTGCCGTCGCTCGTCACCGCCCACCCCTCGGGGATGTCACGGCCGACGGTCCGCGCCTGGAGGATCTGGCCCCAGGCCTTCACCGTCGTCGCCATGTCGAAGCTGAGGACGTCGTCCTCGCCGGGCGCCGCGAACGCCAGGGGGTTCGTGCCGTAGTACGGCTCCGCCCCGCCGAAGGGGACCACCATGGGGTCGGACTGGCAGACCGACACCGCGACGAGGTCCTGCGCGGCGGCCTGACGGGTGAAGTACGACAGCGCACCGCTGTGCGACATCCTGGAGACGCCGACGACGGCGACACCGCTGTCCCTCGCCATGCGGATCGCCTCGTCCATCGCCAGCCTCGCCGCGACGTGCCCCGCGCCGTTGTCGCCGTGAAAGGTCGCCGTGGACGGTCCGGTCTGCTCCAGGGAGAGCTGCGGACGGGCGTTGATGCCTCCCCGGGAGATCCGCTGCACGTAGTACTCCGTGCGCATCACCCCGTGGGAGTGGACGCCGTACGCGTCGGCGAAGACGAGCACGTCGGCGACCATGCCCGCGTGCTCCTCGCTCAGCCCGGCGGCGGCGAACCGGCGCCGGGCGAGGTCGTGGAGGTCTGCCTCTTGCACTCGCACCAGATGTCTCCTCGTGGGGGTTCTCGTCCTTCGGGTGTAGGGCAGCATGCACCCACGAACCGCGGGACGCTCCAGGTCCTGTCCAGCCCCGGGGCGTACGTGCAGGGCAAGGGGGCGATCGAGCAGCTGGGCACCCACCTCGCGCAGCTCGGCTCCTCCCCGCTCCTCATCACCGACGACGTCGTGTGGAGGATCGTCGCGGCCATCTCCGCGAGCGGGCACGACGTCGTCGTCGGTCTGGGCGGCGGCCCCGCCGCTGGTCAGGCGGTGCCGTGCGCCGCGAGCCGGGCGACGTGCCCGGCCAACCACGCCTCGAAACCGCCGAGGTCGTCCACGACCTCGCGGGCTCCGGCGGCGCGCAGCTCGGTCTCCGAGGTCCCCCCGGTGAGCACCGCGAGGCCCTCGACGCCCGCGGACAGGGCGGCGAGCACGTCGCCGGGGTGGTCGCCCACGTAGCCGCTGGCGCCGATCTCGCGGAGCACCTCGCCCTTCCCGGCACCGAACCGGCCGCCCACGACCACGTCCACGAGCGGGTCGAGACCCGTCTCCGCCAGGGCCCGGCGCAGCACCGGCTCGAGCTTCGCGCTGATGACCGCGGTGCGTCCGCCCGCCGCCCGCACCGCGGTCAGCGCCTCGCGAGCGTGCGCCATCGCCCTCATCGGCGGGGCCCCCGGGGCGTCGTGGCGCCGCCGGTAGTCCGCGACGACCCGCTCACGCGCCGGCTCGGACAGGCCGGGCGCGAGCACGTCCAGGCCGTCGGACAGGGGCAGACCGATGGTCGAGGCGGCCTCGTCGGCGCCCAGGACGACGCCCTCGTCGGCGAGCGCCGCGGCCAGGCAGGTCCCGATGCGCTCGCGGGAGTCCACGAGCGTGAGGTCGAGGTCGAACCCGACGAGCAGGGCCGCGCCGGGCGTGGAGGAGGTCACGGCCGACGACGCTACCGGCGCACCCCCGCAGCGCAGCGGCGCGACTACCGTGGAGCGGGTGCCGCCACGCCCCGAGCCGCTCGCCCCGGGGCTCCCCCGCAGCCTGGCGGACGACCTCCGCGGGCGCAGCGAGGACGACCTCGTCGCGCTGGTGCTCGCCCGACCCGAGCTGGCCACGCCCGTCCCCCTCGACGTCACGGCGCTGGCCGCCCGTGCCTCCACGCGCGTCTCGGCGGCGCGCGCCATGGACGGGCTGAGCGTCCCCGAGCTCGAGGTGCTCGAGGTGCTCGCGGCGGTATGGCCCGACGAGGCTCCCGTCACCGCGGAGCGGGTGGCCCACCTCAGCGGGGCGCTGCCCTCCTCGCTCGACCCGCTGCTGGAGCGCCTGCGGGCGCTGGCCCTGGTGTGGGGCCCGCGCCGGGCGCTGGTGCCGCTGCGCGCCGCCGTCGAGGTCCTCGGCCCGACGCCCGCCGGGCTGGGCCCACCCCTGGCCGAGGCGCTGGGCGGGCGGCCCGCCGCCCGGGTCGCCGCGCTCGTCGAGGACCTGGGTTTGCCCCCGGCCGGTGATCCGGTCACCGGTCTGGGCGCGGTGGTGGCGGTGCTCGCCGACGCGCAGCGCCTGGAGGCCCTGCTGGCGAGCGCGCCCGGCGGGGTGCGGGCCCTGCTGGAGCGCCTCGCCGCGGGGCCGCCGGTGGGCTCGGTGGGCACCGCCGACCGGCAGGTGCGGGCCGCGGACGCCGCCACCCCCGTGGAGTGGGCGCTGGCGCGCGGTCTGCTGGCCCCCACCGGCGCGTCCGCGGTGGTGCTGCCACGCGAGGTGGCGCTCGTGCTGCGTGGAGGACGGGTGCGCGACGGGCTCACGCTGTCGCCGCCACCGCTGGCCGTGACGCCGCGCGGCGCCGCCCGCGTGGACGCTCAGGGCGCGGGCGCCGGCGCCGAGGCGGTGCGCCTGGTCCACGAGGCGCTCACCTCCTTCGAGGCCTCGCCGCCGGCGGTGCTGCGGGCCGGCGGGCTGGGGGTGCGCGAGCTGCGACGCCTGGCCGCCCGCCTCGACGTGCCCGAGGGGCAGGCCGCGTTCCTCGTCGAGCTCGCCCGGGCGGCGGGGCTGCTCGCCGACGACGGCGAGGCCGACCCGTCGTGGGCCCCCACCCCCGCCTACGACGCGTGGTCGGCGCTGGGCCTGGGGCAGCGCTGGGCGTGGCTGGCCCAGGCGTGGCTGGCGACCTCTCGCGTGAGCGCGCTCGTGGGCACCCGCGACGAGCGCAGCGGCCCGCGCACCGCCCTGTCCGACGGGCTGGACCGCACCGCCGCCCCCGACGTGCGGGCCGCCGCGCTCGGCGAGCTCGCCGCGCTCGCCCCGGGCACCACCGCGAGCGTCGACTCCCTCGCGGAGCGCGTCGCCTGGCGGGTGCCGCGCCGCGCCGCCGCGTCCGGCGGACGCCTCGTCGCCTGGGGCGCGGCCGAGGCCGAGCAGCTGGGGGTCACCGCCCTCGGGGGGCTGACGTCGGCCGGGCGCGCGCTCCTCGGGGAGGCTGACGGGGTGGGCGCTGACGGGGCGGTCGGCGCACGCCCCCGGGTCGACGTCGACGCGGCGCGCCGCGAGGCTGCGGCCACGTCGTTCGAGGCCGCGGCGCCCTCACCGGTGACGCAGGTGCTGCTGCAGGCGGACCTCACCGCCGTGGCGCCGGGGCCGCTGGTGCCGGGGCTCGCGGAGACCATGGCGCTGGTGGCCGACGTCGACAGCCGCGGCGGCGCCACGGTCTACCGCTTCTCCCCCGCCTCGCTCCGGCGTGCCATGGACGCCGGCCGGGGGGCGGAGGAGCTGCTGTCCTTCTTCGCGGAGCACTCCGCCACGCCGGTGCCGCAGGCGCTGGAGCGCCTCGTGGCCGACGCGGCGCGCCGGCACGGGCGCGTGCGCGTGGGCGCGGCGGGGGCTTACCTGCGCACCGACGACCCCGCCTCGCTCGCCGAGGTGCTGGCGGACCCGCGGGCCGCCCCGCTGCGGCTGCGCTCGCTGGCGCCCACGGTCGCCGCTGCGCAGGCCGATCCCGCCCAGGTGCTCGTCGTCCTGCGCTCGATGGGCATGGCGCCGGTCGTCGAGGGGGAGGACTCCGAGCTCGTGCTCCACGCGCCGCCCCGCCACCGGGCGCCGGAGCAGCCTGCGCCGCGACCGGTCACCGGCCAGCCACCGCGGACCACCCCGGAGGCGGCGCGCGCCCTCGTCGCTGCGCTGCACGCGGGCGAGACACCCGTCGAGGCCGACCCCGCCGAGACCGACCCCGCGGAGACTAGCCCCGCCGAGACCAGCCCCGCGGAGTCCAGCCCCGTCGAGGTGCTCGCGGCGCTGCGCGAGGCGGCGGCGGTCCGTCGGTCCGTGCGCCTGACCGTCACCGACCAGGCGGGGCGGCGGCGCACGACGCGCGTTCAGCCGCTGCGCGTCGAGGCCGGTTCCGTCGTCGTGGTCGACGTGGCGTCCGGCGCGATCTCACGGGTCTCGGCCCACCGGGTGGTCGCCGTGGACGGGTCCCCGGCGTGACCGGCCGCGGGGCAGGCACCCCGCTCCCGGTCCACCGCGCCGTCCCCGTCGTCCCCGTCGAGCGACGGTGACGTCCGCGTCGCGGTCCTGGCCTCGAGCCAGGCCTCGACGTCGTCGAGCGCCAGCGCACCGGCGCGCGGGTGGGCCTGGACCGCGTGGCAGCCGATGCTCCCGGCGAGGTGACGGGCAGCCGCGTCGTGCGCACCGACGGCGACCACGCGCAGCCCCCGCGAGCGCGCGACGCTGACGACCGAGGCCACCGCGCCGCAGGAGCGCCGAGCCACCGCCGGCTCGCGCTCACGCTCGTGGTCGTGCCCGTGCCCGTGCCCGTGCCCGAAGGTGCCGACGAGCTTGAGCGTGTCGAGCGGCAGCAGGTTCAGCGGCCCCAGCGAGGAGCTCTCGACGTCGAAGCCGTCGAGGGCGACGGACACACCGATCCCCCGCAGCGCCGCGAGGACGTGCGTCGCGTGGGCGAGGTCGGTGGCGACGCAGCCCTCCTCGATCTCGAGCTCGAGGGCGCCGTGCGGCACCGCGTGGCGGTCCAGGGCGACGGCCACCACGTCGACGAGGTCCTCGTCCATGAGGTCGGCCCGGGAGAGGGCGACGCTGACCCGCAGCTCGCGCCCCCCAGCGGCCCACCCGGCTCGCGCGAGCAGCGCCGCGTCGAGGACGCGACGGGTCACCGTCGGCATGAGGCCCGCCTGCTGGGCCGCGGACGCGAAGCTCTCCGGGCCGAGCAGCCCGTGACGGGGGTGCACGAGGCGCGGGAGCGCCTCGAGCGTGGTCACCTCGTCGGTCGCCAGGTCCAGCTGGGGCTGCACGTGGACCACGAGCGAGCCGTCGTCGAGCGCCGCGCGGAGCTCGACGACGCGCTGCTGCTCGCCGTCGCGCCCGCTCTCGTCGCCGGTACCGGCCAGCTCGACGCTGCCGCGGGCGCCCTTGGCGCGGTAGAGCGCGGCGTCGGCGCTCCGCATGAGCGCGTCCACGTCGGTGAGCCTGCCGTGGGAGAGCGCCACGCCCGCGCTGGCCGAGGGACGCAGGCGCAGCTCACCGACCGGGACGGGCGCGCAGACCTCCGCGAGCGCGGCGCGCAGGCGCTCGAGCACCGCGGGCGCGCCGGGCCCCGCCTCGACGATGACCGCGAACTCGTCGCCGCCGAGCCGGGCGACGAGGGAGCGCTCGCCGAGGGCGGCGCGGAGCCGGTGGGCGACCGCGCGCAGGAGCGCGTCCCCGGCGTCGTGGCCGAGGGAGTCGTTGACCTCCTTGAAGCGGTCCAGGTCGACCATCGCGACGGCCACGGACGACGAGCGGCGCGCGGTGACCTGCGTGAGCACCTCGAAGAACTGGCGCCGGTTCGCCAGGCCGGTGAGCTCGTCGGTGCTGGCCTGCGCCCGCGTGGTGGCCAGCGCGCTCACCTCCCGGACGGTGACGGCGATGCGGGCCAGCGCGGCGAGGACGGTGAGACCCGCGAGGAGGAGCGAGAGACCGGTGATGCCCAGCGGCTGCTGGGCCACGAGGAGGCCGAGCGCGGCGGTGGCGAGGAGGACCGGGGCCACCACCACCGCGGCGGTCTCCCGGCGGGCGCTCATGCGGCGCGGCGCGGGGGTGAGGGCCGCCAGCGCCATGAGCACGGCGCCGGTGGGCCACGAGGTGTCGAGCAGGCCACCGGCGACGTACTCGTCGGTGGCGGCGGCGTACACGTACGCGGTGTCGCCGGCGCTGAAGGCGACCAGACCGGCGCCGAGGAGGATCCAGCGCGGGCCCACCCGCCAGCGCTGCACCGCCATGGCGGCGGTGGCGATGCCCAGCAGGACGAGGTCCGCCAGGGGGTAGGCGAGGTTGACCGCGGCCTCCAGGGCCGGGCCCTGGGCGCCGGCGCGCGCGATGGTGTCGAAGGACAGCGCGGCCGCCAGCGTGGCCGCGCCGAGCCCGGCCACCAACCCGTCCAGCCAGACGCTGACCGGGACGGTGGGGAGCTCGGCGCGCACCAGCCCGACCACGGCGAGCGCCGCGACGACGTAGAACGCGATCCACCAGGCGTCGGACAGCGAGGGGTACGGCTCCGGGTCGAGGTTCTGGATCCACAGCGTGTACATCCAGTCCCCGCCCGCGTACAGGGCGATGGCGAGGCCCAGCGTCCCCCACAGCGCCCGCTCCGAGCGCACGGAGGCGGCGCGCAGCAGGGCGATGCCTGCCGCCCCGACCATCACCAGCCCGTACACCCAGGTGTCCCACAGGTCGACGGGCTCGGGCCTCGGCGCGAGGGCGGTGACGACGTCGAAGACGACGAGCGCGGCGGTGACGACGGCGGCCAGCGCCCACAGGGCCGGGCCTCCCACCGACGGGGACGCCCGCCGGGCGGAGGTCGCGCTGTCCATCACCACCACCGCATCGGCACGGTCGTCGATCACCTGAAGCACGTGGCCGGGGCCGGCGCTCCGCCGGTATCCTGGTGTGTTGCGCGTCGGCGCACCCATCCCCACCCCCAGGAGCCAACCGTGAGCCAGCAGTGATCCAGCGATGAGCCAGGTCCACCACGAGCCGCCCGACGACCGTTGGGGACCGGCGCAGCCAGCCTCACCCCGGGACGAGCAGGGAGGATACCCGGGGCCGTACACGGGGGTCCCGCACGGCAGCGCCCCCCCACCGAGGTCCCCCCAGCAGGGCTCACCGACGCCGACCTCGGCGGTCGTGCTGCTCGTCCTCGGCGGCCTGGGGCTGCTGGCCTTCGTCTGGACCGGCCTGGGCCTGGTGTGGGCAGCCCCCGTGGTCCTCGCGGTGCTCGCCGTGGTGGCGCGCGACGACGTGCCGCGCTCGAGGCGGCTGACGAGGATCGGGTGGATCGTCTACGCCGTGCTCGCGGCGCTCACGGTCCTGCTGATCTCGCTCGCCGTCGCGGCCTTCATCGCCTTCGTCAGCGCCGGCCCCGGCGTCGACGGCGGCTCCTACGAGCCGGGCACCATCGCCCTCACCGCCTCCGCGCTGGGCGCCCCGTGAGCGACGGGCCCCTGATCGTCCAGAGCGACAAGTCGCTCCTCCTCGAGGTCGACCACCCGGCCTCGGGCGCGGCCCGCAAGGCCATCGCGCCCTTCGCCGAGCTCGAGCGCTCCCCCGAGCACGTGCACACCTACCGCATCACCGCGCTCGGCCTGTGGAACGCGCGCGCCGCGGGGCACGACGCCGAGGCCGTGGTCGACGCCCTGCTCGAGCACTCCCGCTACCCCGTCCCGCACGGCCTGCTCGTCGACGTCGCCGAGACGATGGACCGCTACGGACGCCTCCAGCTCACCAAGGACCCCGCCCACGGCCTGGTCCTGCGCAGCCACGACGCCGCCGTGCTCGAGGAGGTGGTGCGCAGCAAGAGGGTCGCGCCGATGCTCGGCGCCCGCCTCGACGCGGACTCCGTCGTCGTGCACGCCTCCGAGCGCGGGCACCTCAAGGCGGCCCTCCTCAAGCTGGGCTGGCCCGCCGAGGACCTTGCCGGCTACGTCGACGGCGAGGCCCACCCCATCGCGCTCGACGAGTCGAGCTGGTCGATGCGCCCCTACCAGCGCCAGGCCGTCGACGGGTTCTGGGACGGCGGGTCCGGCGTCGTCGTGCTGCCGTGCGGCGCCGGGAAGACCCTCGTGGGGGCCGGCGCGATGGCGCGGGCGTCGGCGACCACGCTCATCCTCGTGACCAACACCGTCGCGGCCCGGCAGTGGCGCGAGGAGCTGTTGGCGCGCACGAGCCTCACCGAGGACGAGATCGGCGAGTACTCCGGCCAGCGCAAGGAGATCCGTCCGGTCACCATCGCGACCTACCAGGTGGTGACGACCAAGCGCAAGGGCGTCTACCCGCACCTGGAGCTCTTCGACGCGCGGGACTGGGGCCTGATCCTCTACGACGAGGTGCACCTGCTGCCCGCACCGGTATTCCGGATGACCGCCGACCTGCAGGCGCGCCGCCGCCTCGGGCTCACCGCGACGCTGGTCCGCGAGGACGGGCGCGAGGGCGAGGTGTTCTCGCTCATCGGGCCCAAGCGCTACGACGCCCCGTGGCGCGACATCGAGGCGCAGGGCTGGATCGCCCCGGCGGACTGCGTCGAGGTGCGCGTCACCCTCCCCGACGCCGAGCGCATGGCCTACGCCACCGCGGAGCCGGAGGAGCGCTACCGCCTCGGCGCCACGTCGACCACCAAGTCCCGCGTGGTCGAGCGGCTCGTCGAGAGCCACCGCGACCAGCAGGTGCTCGTCATCGGCCAGTACCTCGACCAGCTCGAGGACCTCGGGGACCGCCTCGACGCACCCGTCATCACCGGGGCCACGACCGTCGCGGAGCGCCAGCGGTTGTTCGCCGCCTTCCGCACCGGCGAGGTGCGGGTGCTCGTGGTCTCCAAGGTGGCGAACTTCTCCGTCGACCTGCCCGAGGCGTCGGTGGCGATCCAGGTCTCCGGCTCGTTCGGGTCCCGCCAGGAGGAGGCCCAGCGCCTCGGGCGGGTGCTGCGGCCCAAGGCCGACGGTCGGACCGCGCGGTTCTACACCGTGGTCTCCCGCGACACCGCCGACCAGGAGTTCGCCGCCCACCGCCAGCGCTTCCTCGCCGAGCAGGGCTACGCCTACCGCATCGTCGACGCCGACGACCTCCCGTCCGAGGTCGTCGAGTCATGACGCACCGCCTCCGGTTGGCACCAGAGAGTCGCCGTTGCCAGGCCGCTCCCAGGGAAGGTCCACCCGACGCCCAGTGGGTTCGCGCACCATCGAGCCCATGACGACTCCGGACGACCCCGGCGCACGGCCCGGCGACGACCACGGGCCCGTGGGCGAGCCGCCGCAGGGGCAGCACCCCGGTGCCCAGGGGTCCGGCCGCCAGAGCGCCGCAGCGCCGGAGCCCGCAGGTGCGGGCGCGGGCGCGGACCAGGGCGGGTCGTGGGCGCCCCCGGCCGGCTCGGGCTGGGTGGGGAGCCCAGCCCAGGATCGCTCCCCGGACGCGGGCCCGCCCGCGCCGGCCCCCGAGACCCGGGCCCCGCGCCGGGGCCCGGGCTGGGGAGGGGTCATCGTCGTCGCGCTGGTCGCCGCCCTGCTCGCCGGCGGCCTGGCCACGGCGATCGGGTTCGCCACCCGCCCCGACCCCCCCGTGGTCGACCAGACCGCCGCGACCTCCAGCGAGCCCGCGCAGAGCGCCGACCCCGCGCAGTCGGTCCCGATCACCGAGGCCGTCAACTGGAACACCCTCGCCCAGCGCGTCAAGCCGTCGGTGGTCAGCATCCGCGTCGCGGGCCTGCAGGGCGGCGGTGAGGGCACCGGGGTGGTCGTCGACAAGCTCGGGCACGTGCTGACCAACAACCACGTCGCCACCGCCGGGGGCCCGCAGGGCGAGATCCAGGTGACGCTGTCCGACGGGCGGCTGTACGCCGCGGACATCGTCGGCACCGACCCCAGCACCGACCTCGCGGTCCTGCAGGTCCGCGAGGCCCCGGACGACCTCACCCCCGCCGTGTTCGGCCGCTCCTCCGAGGTCCAGGTGGGCCAGCAGGTCATGGCCGTCGGCAACCCCCTGGGCCTGTCGGACACGGTGACCACCGGCATCGTCTCGGCGCTGAACCGCCCGGTGATCACCCCCGTGGCCGGGCAGGAGACGCAGCCGAGCCCCTTCGGCGGCCAGGGCGGCCAGGGCGGCCAGGGCAGCGACGGCTTCGTCGTCACCAACGCCATCCAGACCGACACCGCGATCAACGCGGGCAACTCCGGCGGGCCGCTGGTCGACGCCACGGGACGGGTCATCGGCATCAACTCCTCGATCGCGAGCCCCTCGGCCGGCGCCGGGGCCGGCGCGGCAGGCTCCGTCGGGCTCGGGTTCGCCATCCCCGCCGACGAGGCCAAGCGCGTCTCCGCCGAGCTCGTCGCCGAGGGCACCGCCACCCACGCCCGGCTCGGGGTGAACCTCGCCACCCAGGCAGGGACGCCCACCACCGAGGACGGCACCACCCGCCTGGCCGCCACCGTCACCTCCGTGGAGCCGGGCAGCGCGGCTGCCGAGGCCGGCCTGCTGGAGGGCGACGAGATCGTCGCGGCGGACGACGTGCCCACCCCGGGCCCGGACTCCCTCATCGCGATCGTCCGCGAGCGCGCGCCCGACGACCGGATGACCCTCACGCTGGTCCGCGACGGCCAGGAGCAGGACGTCACCGTCCAGCTCGGCGCCCAGGAGCAGTGAGCGCAGCCGTGGGCGCCCCCCTCGTCGCCGGCGTCGACTCCTCGACGCAGGCCTGCAAGGTCGTCGTGCGCGACGCCGCCACCGGCGAGCTCGTGCGCGAGGGACGCGCGAGCCACCCCGAGGGCACCGAGGTGCACCCGGACCGCTGGGAGGAGGCGCTGCGCGCCGCGATCGACGACGCGGGCGGCCTCGGCGGCGTGGAGGCGGTCTCTGTCGGCGGCCAGCAGCACGGGATGGTCGCCCTCGACAGCCAAGGCGCGGTGGTGCGCGAGGCGCTGCTGTGGAACGACACCCGCAGCGCGGGCGCCGCCGCCGACCTCGTGCGCGACCTCGGGGACGGTGACGAGGACCGGGGGCGCCGCCGCTTCGCCGACGCCGTGGGCGTGGTGCCGCTCGCCTCCTTCACCGGCGCGAAGCTGCGGTGGCTCGCGGACCACGAGCCCGCCAACGCCGACGCGGCGGCGGCCGTCGCGCTGCCCCACGACTGGCTGTCGTGGCGCCTCGCCGGGGCCGGTTCGGCGTCGGTCGGGCTCGAGGACCTGGTCACCGACGCCGGGGACGCCTCGGGCACCGCGTACTTCTCCGCGCGCACCGGTGAGTACCGCAGGGACCTCCTGGAGCTGGCGACGCGCGGGCGCAGCCCGGCGCTGCCGCGGGTGGCTGGCCCCTCCGAGCGTTGCGCGCCGGTCGACCCGTCGTGGGGCGCGGCGCCGGGTGCCGTCCTCGGGCCGGGCACCGGCGACAACGCCGCCGCGGCGCTGGGCCTGGCCGCGCAACCGGGTGACGTCATCGTCTCGCTGGGCACCTCGGGGACGGTCTCGGCCGTCTCGGAGACCGCGCCCGACGACCCGTCCGGCGTGGTCGCCGGCTTCGCCGACGCCTCCGGCCGCCAGCTGCCGCTCGTCGCGACCCTCAACGCCGCCCGGGTGCTCAGCGCCACCGCCGCGCTGCTGGGCGTCGACCTCGACGAGCTCTCCCGCCTCGCGCTGGCCACCGCGCCGGGCGCCGGCGGCCTCGTCCTCGTGCCCTACCTCGAGGGCGAGCGCACCCCGGACCGCCCGGAGGCCACCGGCGCGCTGCACGGCATGACCCTGGCCACCATGACGCCGGGGCACCTCGCGCGCGCCGCGGTGGAGGGCCTGCTGTGCTCCCTGGCCGAGGGGGTCGACGCCCTGGTCGGGCAGGGCACGCGGGTGGGTCGCGTCCTGCTCATCGGGGGCGCCGCCCGCTCGGAGGCGGTGCGCCGCGTCGCGGCCACCGTGCTGGGCCGCGAGGTGGTGGTGCCCCCGCCGGGCGAGTACGTGGCGGACGGCGCGGCGCGCCAGGCGGCGTGGGTCCTCTCGGGTGCTGACGCCCCCCCGGGCTGGGGCCAGGACGGCTCGTCGGGCGCCACCGTGGTCCCCGCCGACACCAGCGGCGACGGCGAGGCGGTCCGTGCCCGCTACGCGCAGGTCCGGGATCTCACCGACGGTCTCTGAGGGTCCGGGACCGGGCACCGACGGTGGGCCAAGAGCCAGCGGTCCTGCAGCGACCTCCCAGCAGGCTCTCAGGCTTGCGGCGCATCCTCGGACCATGGCCCCCACCACCGAGGCACGCCTCCTGGTCGTCGACGACGAGCCCAACATCCGCGAGCTGCTGAGCACCTCGCTGCGCTTCGCCGGGTTCGAGGTCCACACCGCTGCCGACGGCGCCGAGGCGCTGCGCCAGGCGGAGGCCACCCGCCCGGACCTCGTGGTGCTCGACGTCATGCTCCCCGACCTCGACGGCTTCGCCGTGACCCGCCGCCTGCGCGAGCGTGGCCGGGAGGTCCCGGTGCTCTTCCTCACCGCCAAGGACGACGTCGCGGACCGCGTCAACGGCCTCACGGTGGGCGGGGACGACTACGTCACGAAGCCCTTCAGCCTCGAGGAGGTCGTCGCCCGCATCCGCGCGGTGCTGCGGCGCACCGGCGCGGGGGCCGACCCGAAGGCCGGCCGGCTGGTCTTCGCCGACCTCGAGCTCGACGAGGACGCCCACGAGGTGCGCCGCGCCGGCGTGGACGTCGAGCTCTCCCCCACCGAGTTCAAGCTGCTGCGCTACCTCATGCTCAACCCCAACCGGGTGCTGTCCAAGGCGCAGATCCTCGACCACGTGTGGAACTACGACTTCGGCGGCGAGGCGGGCATCGTCGAGAGCTACATCTCCTACCTGCGGCGCAAGGTCGACGCGATCGACGGCGCCGACGGTCAGAAGGTGAGCCCGCTGATCCACACCCGCCGGGGGATCGGGTACGTGCTCCGCCTCGCCCCGGCCAGCTGAGGTGGGGGCCGTGCGGGGCCGCAAGGAGAGGATCGCGGGCCTGGTGGGCGGGGCGCTCACCGGAGCCGGGTCCTCGGTGAGGACCCGGGTGAAACCGGCCCGGCGGCGCGTGGGCGCCTCGCTGCACGAGCTGCCGCTGAGCACCCGCCTCGTCGCGATCGTCACGTCGCTGCTCGTCGTGGCGCTGCTCCTCACCGGGGTGGTGACCGTCGCGCTGCTGCAGCGGGTGCTGGTCAGCCAGGTCGACGGCGACCTCGTCCGCGTGGTCGGCAACCAGCAGGTCCTCCGGGCCGTCGTCCAGTCCGCCGGGGACCCGACGAGCGTCCCGAACCTGCCCAGCGACTACATCGTCCAGCTGAACGACGCGGCCGGCGAGCGCGTCACGCTCAGCCCGACACCCCCCAACCAACCGGCGACCAGCGCGCTGGAGCCGGTGAGCCTGGACCAGGCCGAGGCGCTGGAAGGCGCCCCGTTCACCACGGACGTCTCCCGGGGCGACCAGCTGCGCGCCATCGCCGTGCCCGTCCCGACGGCGGGGTCCGCCGTCGTGATCACCATCGCCCGCTCCCTGGCGCCGGTGGACCGGGCGGTCTCCGCCGTGGCGGCGTGGTTCCTCGTCATCGGCGTCCTCGTGGCCGTCACCGGCGCGCTGCTGGGGGCTGCGGCGGTGCGCCGTGCCTTCCGTCCGCTGCGCGAGGTCGAGGCGGTGGCGAGCGCCTACGGCGACGGTGACACCTCCCCGCGGGTCGCCGACACGCCGGCCACCACGGAGGTCGGCCGTCTCGGGCGCGCCATCAACGCGATGCTGGACCGCATCGAGACCTCGCTCGCGGCGCGGGAGGCCTCCGAGGAGCGCATGCGGCGCTTCGTCGGCGACGCCAGCCACGAGCTGCGCACGCCGCTCGCGGCAGTCCGCGGCTTCGCCGAGCTGCACCGCATGGGCGCCCTGACCGGCCCGCAGGAGGTCGCGAGCGCCTTCCGCCGCGTCGAGGACGAGGCGACGCGCATGGGCGGGCTCGTCGAGGACCTCCTCCTGCTCGCCCGCCTGGACGAGCAGCGGCCCATGAGGCGTGAGCCCGTGGACCTCCTGGTCCTCGCCGCCGACGCCCGCGACGACGCGCGCGCGCTGGCCCCTGACCGCACCGTCCGCCTCGTCGGGGCCGAGGACGGCTCGCCGGTGCGCTCGGCCCTGGTCACCGGCGACGAGCCGCGGCTGCGCCAGGTCCTCGAGAACCTCCTCGCCAACGCCCTGCGGCACACCCCGGCAGGCACCCCGGTCGAGATCGGCGCGGGCGTGCGCGACGGGTCGGCGGTGCTCCGCGTGGTCGACCACGGGCCGGGCGTCGCCCCGGAGGACGCCCGGAAGGTCTTCGAGCGCTTCTACCGCTCCGACGTCTCCAGGGTGCGGACCCAGGGCGGCGGCTCGGGCCTCGGCCTGGCCATCGTCGCTGCCATCGTGGGGGCGCACGGCGGGGCCGTCCGGCTGGTCCCCACGCCCGGCGGAGGGGCGACCGCGGAGGTGGCCCTGCCGCTCGCGCACGAGGGCGGGCCCGGTGACGAGCCCCCCGACGACCTCGACGACGTGCCCGACGAGCCTGTGGACGAGCTCGGGGAGCCTGTGGACAACGTCGAACGGGTCCCGGCGCCCGCACCTACGGTCGCTGCACCACGCCGGCTCCCCGAGGACGCCCCGTCCTGACCGGCGCACGAAGGAGAGCACCCATGAGCCGCTTCCAGGTCGACAGCGAGCAGGTGGCCTCGGCGTCAGCCGCCGTCCACGGGTCCGTCGGGTCCATCACCTCCGAGGTGGACCGCATGATGCGCCTCCTCCTCGACCTCCAGGGCTCCTGGCAGGGCCAGGCCGCCACCTCCTTCCAGTCCGTGGTCTCCGACTGGCGCGGCACGCAGGAGCGCGTCAAGGCCTCCCTGGAGGAGATCAACCGTGCCCTGTCCACCGCGGGGCAGTCCTACGCCGAGACCGAGGCCGGCGCGGTCGCCATGTTCGGCCGCTGAGCACCGGCCGCGGCGGCGAGCCACCCGTCGCCCCGCGGTGGGCCGACGCCGCGGGGCTGCAGCGCGTCGGGGCGGTCCCTGGCAGGGTGGTCCCGTGGAGCTCACCGCTGACGGCGTGACCGTGACCATCGACGTGGAGCACGGGGCGCGCGTCGCGTCCCTGCTCCTGCCGCGCAGCGGCGCCGAGCCCCTGGAGCTGGTGGGGCGCTACACCGACTCCGACCACGGCTGGGGCGCCTTCCCCATGGCGCCGTTCGCCGGGCGCGTCCGCGACGCCGAGCTGACGTGGCGGGGGCAGACCTACCAGCTGCCCGCGAACAAGGCGCCGCACGCCATCCACGGGACCGTCGCGCGCACCCCGTGGGACGTCGTCGAGGGCCCGGACGGCACCGGCGGTGCCTCTCGCGCGGTGCTGCGCTGCGACCTCGGGGACGACTGGCCGTGGCCCGGCCACGCCGTGCTGCGCTACGAGCTCACGCCGGCCGCGCTGCGGACCACCCTGGAGGTCCACGCCGACGGCAGCGAGATGCCGGCGTGGTGCGGGGTGCACCCGTGGTTCCCCCGCCGGCTGGACGGCGCCGACGTCCACCTCGACCTCCGCGCGCGCGCCACGCTCGTCGCCGACGATGGCATCCCCACCGGCGCCGAGGCCCCCGTGCCCAGCGGCCCCCCGGAGAGCGCCGACCTCGACACGGTCTTCGCCGACGTCGCCTGGCCCGTCACGCTGACCTG
The DNA here is from genome assembly GCA_029258695.1 of Quadrisphaera sp. Next base: position 5,423 of record JARIBR010000101.1, on the reverse strand, counting down.
GCCGGGCGTGGCCCGCCTCGCGGTCTCCGCCGACGCGCCGTGGGGAGTGGTCTTCACCCAGCGCGAGCCGGCGGTGTGCGTCGAGCCCCAGACGGCTCCCGCCGACGCCGCCCACCTCGGGCTCGCGGGCGTCGCCGCGCCGGGCGAGCCCGTCACGATGACGATGGAGTGGCGCTTCGAGGCGCTCTCGGGCTGACGCGGCGACCGGGGCCCGCGCGCCGCCCCGGTGACCCCCGCGACCTCCATGACCCCCGCGACCTCCGCGACGCTCCGCGAGGGGAGCGCCGGTTGCCGCCCCGGTGACCCGCCGTACCGTGGGGGCATGGGGATCGACCTGGGCATCCCGCAGGTGCGGGCCGTCGTCGGAGGGCCCCTTCCGGCAGCCCGCCCGGACACCGCCGGTCTCGTCGACGGGTACGGGCGCGTGGCCACCGACCTGCGGGTCTCGCTGACCGACCGCTGCAACCTGCGCTGCACCTACTGCATGCCCGCGGAGGGGCTGGAGTGGATGGCGCGCAGCGAGCTCCTGGACGACGAGGAGCTCGTGCGGCTGATCGCGGTCGCGGTCGAGCGCGTGGGCATCACCGAGGTGCGCTTCACCGGCGGCGAGCCGATGCTGCGCCGCGGCCTCGAGGAGCTCGTCGCCGCCACCGCCGCCCTGCGGACCCCCGGCGGGGCGCGCCCGTCGCTCTCGATGACCACCAACGCCGTGGGTCTCGCGCGGCGGGCCCGGGCGCTCGCCGACGCCGGGCTGGACCGCGTCAACGTCTCCCTCGACACCCTGGACCCCCGGCGTTTCGCCGCCATGACCCACCGAGACCGCCACGCCGACGTCCTCGCGGGGCTCCGCGCCGCCGCGGACGCCGGCCTGGGCCCCGTCAAGGTCAACGCGGTGCTCCTGCGTGGCGTCAACGACGCGGAGGCCCCGGACCTGCTGCGGTGGTCCCTGCGCGAGGGGTACGCCCTGCGGTTCATCGAGCAGATGCCCCTGGAGCCCCACGGTGCGTGGGACCGCGACGCGATGATCGACGTCGAGGACGTCCTGGCGCTCGTGCGCGCCGGGTTCGGCCCCCGCGAGCTCGACCTCGTGGCCCAGGGCAGCGACGAGCGCGGCGCCGCCCCCGCGGAGACCTGGGCGGTGCGCTGGCGCGACGCCGGGGTGGTGCGCACCGGTTCCCTGGGGATCATCGGCTCGGTGACCCGCCCCTTCTGCGCGGCGTGCGACCGGACGCGGCTCACCGCCGACGGCCAGGTGCGCGACTGCCTGTTCTCCACCTCCGGGCACGACCTGCGCGCGCTGGTGCGCGGCGGTGCCAGCGACGAGGAGCTGGCGGACGCCTGGCGCGGCGCCATGTGGGGCAAGAAGGCCGGCCACGGCCTCGACGACCTGGCCCGGGCCGGGTTCGACGCGTTCGCGCGCCCGGACCGGCCGATGAGCGCGATCGGAGGTTGACCGATGACCACCACCCCCACCCGTGGGCACGGGCCGCAGCAGGGCGAGCAGCCGGGTCGCCACGGCCAGGGCGACGCCGCTGACGGGGCCCTGGCCGTCCGCGTGCGCTACTTCGCCGGCGCCGCCGCTGCCGCGGGGACCGACGAGGAGACCGTCGTCCTCACCGGCGGGGGTCGCGACGTCACGGCGCTGCGCGAGCGGATGGTGCACCTGCACCCAGCGCTGGAGCGGGTGCTGGCGGTCGCGACGCTGCTCGTCGACGAGGTGGGCGCCACCAGCGGTGACGTCGCGCTGGACGACCAGTCCCGCGTCGACGTGCTGCCTCCCTTCGCGGGCGGGTGAGCGCGCCGCGGTGGCGTCGACCCAGCGGGCTCGCGCCGGCGGGCGGGTCGGCGAGGCGTGACGTGAGCCCGGGGGCGGTGCCGTGGGGTGCGCCGGGGCCGTGACGCTCATGGCGCGACCACGCGACGCCGGGGCCCCCGGCCGCGCGGCGGCCCGTCGTGGTGCGCCGGGCTGAGCTCGCGGAAGGGGCCTCTCGCACCGCAGGAACGTCGCCGCGGGTGCTCCGCCGGCAGGCACCGCGCCCCGGCGCGCGCCGCGACGGGGGCGCGGCACCCACGGGGAGCACTGACGCCCAGCGTGCGGGTCGGGGCACGCTCACCGGTGCTGGGCCAGCAGCGCGGCTGGGTGCACCGGCGGCACCGGGGCCCGTCGAGGACGGGCAAGGTCGAGCTGCTCCCTCGGCGCGGCGCCAGGGGCACGTCCTGGGTGCGGACCACCGCGCGGGTCCTGGCCTCCGCGGGCGCGGCCGGCTGCGCGGGCTCGGCCGCCTCCTCGGGCTCGGCGGCCTCCTCGAGCTCGGCGGCCTCGATGATCACCGCGGGCGCGTCCGCCTCGTCGAGCTCGACGGGTGTCCCGGGCGCCACCGGTACCGCGCGCTCGGCAGCCATCGGCGCGGGGGCGTCGGCGTGGGCGTGGGCTGCCCGCAGCGGATCCATCGCGTCCAGCGCCGAGGGCGAGGCGGCCGGCGCAGCGGGCTCGAGCGCCGGGACGAGGAGCCGGCGGGGGGGCAGCGCCGCCGCGGGGCGGACGCCCGCACGCCCGGCGGCCCGGTGACCGGGCTCCGTGGCCCCCTGCCTCCCGTCGTGCGCGCCGACGCCCACGGGGCGGTACTGGCGCTGCGGGCCGCCGAGCGCGACCAGGGCGACCACCGCACCGGTCCACCCGAGCGCCGCCAGCAGCGCGGTGAGGACGCCCAGACGGTTCTCGGCGAGGGCGGCCACCAGGTCGAGCGCGGGGGGCGCCGCCAGGTACAGGGCGGACCGGGTCAGGTCGACGAGCGCTCCTGCCGCCGGGGTGGTGATGTCCATGCTGCTCCTCCGTGGTGCCTGCCGTGTCCAGTGCGATCACAGTGGCTCGTGTGACTGGTGTGACTAGAGGCGACACGCCGCGGCGGAGAGGAACCAGGGATACCTGTCAGTCCGTGCTAGGCGGAGTGCCGGACGGCCGCAGTGACGTGGCCCCGGAGCGACAGAGCCGTCAGACCAGCGGCGACAGGGCGGCTGCCACCCGGTCGACCAGACCCGTGGCCAGCGCGAGGCACACCAGGGCGGTGGCGCTGAGCAGGCCGACCAGCCAGCGCTCCACCGGCGCGCCGGTCCGGAACAGCCGCAGCGACACGCGTCGGGACCGCCCGTCCATCCAGGTCAGGGGGACGGGCACCCCGCCGACGGTCAGCGCGTCCCCGACGACGTGCACCACCACCCCCCCGGCGACCGCCCAGGGGAGCCACCCGTAGGCGAGCACCCCGCTCGACGTCAGCCACCACGCAGCGCCGAACGAGACCACGAGGTTCCCCACCACGGTCGCCGTCAGGGACCCGGGGACCACCACGCGCAGGGCCTGCAGCGCCAGGCCGATGGCCAGTGCCAGCACCACCACGGCGCCGACGGGGTGGAGGCTCGCGGCGACGGCCAGCAGGGAGAAGACGATCGGCGCGAGCACCACGTCGTGGGTGCCCTGGCGGTGCCCCCGCGCGAGGAAGCCCACGAGCGCCGCCGCGGTGGTGGTCAGCGGGCCCCACATCCGGGCCACCGTGGACCCCGTCAGGCGTGGCATCGCACGGCGCCAGTGCAGGCCCCCCTGGTCGAGGTCGGGCAGCAGGGCGAAGCCGCCCCACGCGGCGACCCAGGCCACCTGGCCGGCGATGCCGGTCACCGGCGCCCACGGCAGCACCGCCGCGCCGGCCGCGAGGCCGGACGCCGCGTGCGTGGGGCCCATCACCGGCGGCGCCGTGCTCTCGCCCGACGCACCGTCCCGGCCGCCGCTTCAGCGGACGTCGGGTCCGCGCTCAGGGGCAGGCCACCCACTCGTCGCTGCCGTCGCCGAAGGTCTGCTGCTTCCACACCGGCAGCTGGGCCTTGACCTCGTCGACGAGGTCGGCGGCGGCGGCGAACGCCTCGCCCCGGTGAGCGGCCGAGACCGCCACCACCAGCGCGGCGTCACCGATCGTGAGGTCGCCGAGGCGGTGCGAGACCGCTACGGCGTCGACGGGGTGGGCGGCCGCGACCTGCTGGGCGACGCGCTCCAGCACCTCCGGAGCGCTCGGGTGGCTGACGTAGCGCAGGGACGTCACGGGCTTCCCGCCGTCGTGGTTGCGCACGACGCCGGAGAAGCTCACCGTCGCTCCCGCCGCCGGGCCGTCGACGGCGCGCACGTGGGCGTCGAGGTCCAGGACGTCGGTGGTCACGGCGGCGAGGCTCACACGACGGGCCGGCTCGTCGAGGCGCTGCGGTGGGTCGGCGCTGGCGGGGGGCGTCTGCGCGCTCACGGTCACCGTCTCAGGGTAGGTCGTCGCCGCCCTCGACGTCGTGACGCTCCGGGTGCTCCGAGCGCTCGGGGCCCTCAGGGCGTTTGGCGCGTTCTGCGCGCTCGTCCCGGTCGTCCCGGTCGTCCCGGTCGTCCCGGTCGTCCGCAACGTGGGCCTCGTCGTCGTCGAGCGCGACGAGCGTGGCACCGGCATCGCGCAGGTAGCGCCCGGCGGCCCGCTCCCCGGAGGCGGACGCCGCCGCGGCGGCCCAGTGCCTCCGGCCCAGGAGCACGGGGTGGACGGGGCGACCGCTGCGGGTGGCGCGGGCGAGCACGTGGACCGCTCCGGGCTCACGGCCACCGTCGGCGAGCGCGACGAGCCGGGCGACCTCCTCGGCGGTGGCGGCGGGGACGCCGGGCGGTTCGACGAGCAGCACGAGCGCGGCTGCGGGGGCGTCCTCCCAGCGGGCGACGGCTTCGAGCCCAGCCCGCAGCGAGGCGCTCATCCCCTCGCGCCACCGGTCGGCGACCACGGTGCGGGCGAACTCCGGGACGAGGCCACGAGCCTGCTCGGCGCCCGCCCCGAGGACGACGAGCACCTGCTCGCACCCGGCGCGTCGCAGCGTCTCGACGCGCTCGGGGAGCACCGGGACGCCGTCCCCGGTGGTCGCCAGGGCACCGGGTCCGCCGGACCGGGTGCCGGCGCCGGCCGCGAGCAGGATCCCGACGACGCCGCGCGGCGAGGTCCGCGGGGGCAGCGCCGCCCGCTGGCGGGCGTCGACCCGCAGCCCGGACGCCACCAGCCGGCGCACGAGCTCCCGGCCCCCGACCGGCGTCGCCCCGGCGGCCACCAGCTCGTCGAGGCGCTCCTGCGGCACGTCGTAGTGGTCGTGGTCGAAGCTGCGCGGCGGGAGGCCGAGCCTCGCGGCGAAGGCGTGGAGCTCGTCGTAGGAGACGTCGCTGACCAGGTGGGCCCAGAGCCGGCCGTGCGCGGGCCAGCGCGCCTCGTCGACCAGCACCGCCACGTCGCCCAGGCTACGGACCGGTGCGGCACACGACCCGTCACCCCAGGCACCCCCTCCCCCAGCACTTGGTCGACGAAGTGCTGGACGCGACGCACCCCCCACCGCACTTGGTCGACGAAGTGCTGGACGCAGGGCCC